>JALVFB010000379.1 GCA_027030295.1 Hyphomicrobiales bacterium | reverse complement strand
CGCCGTTCGCCATCCGGCGCTTCCAGCTCCTGATTGCGCCAGCGGCGCACGATGTCGTGCAGGAAGCCCGGATCGTCCACGTCGTGCTGCCAGTGCTCGGAGAAGGCGGCGGTGGTGGAGCGGGGCAGATGTTCCTTCGGCAACAGGTCGATGCGGATGCGCGTGGGCAGCGAGATGCCCTCGCCGAAGGCCACCGCCTCGCCCACGCCCATGGTCGGCATGAACTCCAGCAGCGAGGCGGCGGAGTCGGATATGCCGGCGCGCAGGATTTCCTGGTCGCGCTCGTTGGTCAGGCGCAACGAGAAGATGGTGTTGCACTGCGACAGGATGGTGGGGTCCAGCTCCGCCGGGCGCTGGGTGATGATGCACAGCGACACGCCATATTTGCGCCCCTCCTTGGCGATGCGCGAGATGGACCGGCGCGTCGGCTCGAAGCCGGCGTGCGGGTCGTTGGGCACATAGCGGTGCGCCTCCTCGCAGACGAAGGTGAGCGGCACCCTGCCGCCGGAATAGAGCGCGAAATCGAAGGCCATGCGCGCCAGCACGGAAACCACCACGTTGATGACCTCGGACGGCAGGCCGCCCAGCTCCAGCACCGTGATGGGCTTGCCGTTGACGGGAATGCGAAAGATGCGCGAGAGCACGTCGGCCATGGTGTCGTGCACGGTGAGCGAGCCGAACATGAAGGCATAGCGTGGATCGCGGGTGACCGCCTCCAGCTTCGCCCGGATGCGCTTGTAGGGCGCCAACTGGTTCTTCAATTCCAGTTTGCCCAGGTGCTCGTCGATGATGGCGAAGAGGTCGGAGGCACGGTATGGCAGGGGGCTGTCGACGCTGATGCTTTGCGCTTCCTGATATTCGCTGGCCTTGCGGCTGGCCAGACGGCTCTTGCCGGACCCCAGCCTGTAGCGCGCCCTGGCCAGCGGGATCATCTCCCGCAATATTTCCGTATCCACTTCCGCCTGCGAATGGTTGCCGACGAGGATCTCGCAAATCTCCTCGAAGTTGAGCAGCCAGAACGGCAGGTTCAGGTCTTCCGGGCGGATGATTTCGGCGATGTCGGAAAAGGCGGTGGCGTATTCCCGGTGCACGTCCAGCAGCAGGATGTGGGCATTGGGGTTCCGCTCCAGGATGCGCCGCAGGATCAGCGCCACGGTGCACGATTTGCCGGTGCCGGTGGTGCCGAGAATGGCGAAATGCTTGCCCAGCATCTCGTCCAGCTTCACCATCGCCGGAATGGACCTGTCCTGGTGAATCACGCCGATGCGGATGGCGGCATCTTCGTCGATGGCATAGGCCTTTTCCAGCTCGCGGCGGCTGGCGGTGCTGACCACGTCGCCCAGACCCGGATATTTCGACACGCCGCGGCGGAATTTCTTCGGCCGCCCCCGTTCATCCAGCAGCACCTCGCCGACGAACTCCACTTCCACGATGCGCACTTCGTCGTTGTATTCGCCGGCGTCCGGCACCGGCATGGACATGGAGGACACCAGGCCCAACGCCACCACATCCTCCAGATCCACCTTCAGCAGCGTGCCGATTTCCGGCGTGAACTCCTCCGCCGTGATGGCCCTGTCCAGCATGATCACGGCGCGGCCGCCGGAAACGGAAACGATGCGCCCCAACCGGCTGTAGGCGGGTTCCTCCACCAGCTCCATCATCTCCTCGGGGGAAAGATTGCCCTGCTCGCTCATGCCGTCTGCTCCGTGGTTTCGGTTCCGGAAGAGGGCCGCGCGGCCCGCTCCGTGGCGTCATGGTCGCGCTTGCCGCAATGAATGGGCAGCACCACGCGCACCTTAGTGCCCTTGCCCTTGTGGCTGGTGATTTCCACCTTGCCGCCGTGCATCTCCACGATGGCGATGGTGATCGGCAGCCCCAGTCCGGTGCCTTCGTGCTTCCTGTTCAGCTGGTCGTGAATCTGCTCGAACGGCTCGCAGGCCCGCGCGATTTCCTGCTGCGTCATGCCCTCGCCGGTGTCGGCGACGATGAGTTCCACCCGCTCGCCGTCCGGCAACGGGCGCGCGATGATATCGATTTCCCCCTTTTCGGGCGTGAATTTCACCGCGTTGGAAAGCAGATTCAGCAGCACCTGGCGCAGCCGCGTGCCATCGGCCTCCAGCACCGGAATGTCGTCGGCGATGTGCTGGTTGATGCGGATATGTTTCTGCCGCGCGCGGGTGGAAATGAGCAGCACGGAATGCTCCACCACGTCGGGCAGCCACACATGCTCGATGGACAGTTCCATGCGCCCGGCATGGATCTTGGAAATGTCCAGCACCTGGTTGATGAGTTCCAGCAGGTGACGCGCCGCGTCGTTGATGTAGCCGGCGTATTCGCGCACCCGCTCGGCATCGGCGGCGGCATTGCCCTTCAGCAGGTCCGAAAAGCCGATGATGGCGTTCAACGGCGTGCGCAGCTCGTGGCTCATGCTGGCGACGAACTCGGTGCGCGCCTTCAGAGACATTTCCGCCTCCAGGCGCGCCGCCTTCAGGGCCACCATGGCCTTGCGGCGCATCAGCGCCATGCCCAGATTTTCCGTGTATTCCGACAACAGGGAGGCCTTGCGACCGCAGTCCCTGGCCGATGAAAAATAGCGCATGCGGCAAACCGGTCGTCAGGTTGCTTCGTGGGGTATCATGCCCGCATCCTATCCGGCAGGTGTGAACAACCGCTTAACCATGTAGGGAATAAATCCTTGGGCCCATCCACCTTGCGGGGGCGGGCAGGCATGTTAACATGCATGCGAAAGGCTGCCGGAACGGATGAACGCGTCCGGAGCAGGGAACATGCAAGGTGCGCCGGAGGGCGCGGGCAGGAGAATATTGAACAGGAGAAGGGATGCTCCTTCCGGCTGGCGGACGGGAGCTGGCGCGTTGGCGGTGCAGCGCCGCATACGGCGCGTTCGCCGCGTGCTGGATATCCGCAAACGCGGCGGGCCGTTCTATGGCGCGCTGGATCTGGGCACCAACAATTGCCGGCTGCTGATCGCGCGGCCGACGGCGGAGGGCGAGTTCACGGTGGTGGACGCTTTCTCCCGCATCGTGCGGCTGGGGGAAGGCGTGGCGCGCAGCGGCCGGTTGTCCGAGGCCGCCATGGAGCGCACGCTGGCGGCATTGCGGGTGTGCGCCAACAAATTGCGGTTCTGGGACGTGCAACGCATGCGCCTGATCGCCACCCAGGCCTGCCGGCGGGCGGAAAACGGCGCGGAGTTTCTGCACCGGGTGCGGCAGCAGCTGGGGCTGGAGCTGGAAATCATCGACGCCGAAACGGAAGCGCGGCTGGCGGTGATGGGCGCCTGTCCGCTCATCGACCGGCAGGCGCGGCATGTGCTGGTGTTCGACATTGGCGGCGGCTCCACGGAGCTGTTGTGGGTGGAAAAGGGCGATAACGGCGAGCGCCTGGTGCGCGACTGGATGTCCCTGCCCGAAGGCGTGGTCACGTTGTCGGAACGTTTCGGCGGCGCCGAGGTGCCGCGACAGACCTACGCCGCCATGCGCGCGCATGTGCGCGATACGCTGCGGGCCTTCGCCGAACGCATGCGCGCGCGTGGCCTGCCAGAGGTGCCCTGCCACCTGCTGGGCACCTCCGGCACCGTCACCACCATCACCGGCGTGGCCCTGGGGCTGGCGCGCTATGACCGCGCACGGGTGGACGGCAGCTGGCTGGATCAGCGGCAGGTGCGCGACATCTCCGAGAGGCTGCGCGCCATGAGCCTCGCCGAACGCCGCGCGCAAGGCTGCATCGGCGAGGATCGCGCCGATCTGGTGGTGGCCGGCTGCGCCATTCTGGAGGAGATCATGGCCATCTGGCCGGTGGAACGCATCCGGGTGGCCGACCGCGGCTTGCGCGAGGGCATTCTCACCCGCCTGATGGAGGAGGACGGCCATGTCCGGACCGCGCAGACCTGAGGGCTTTCGCCGCTCCCGCGGCAGTTCGGGGCGCGGCCAGCCGCGGCGGCTGAAGGTGCGGCTGAAGAAGAAGCGTGGCCGCACCACCCAGCAGGCGCGCTGGCTGGAGCGGCAGCTGAACGACCCTTTCGTGCAAATGGCGAAGGAACGCGGCTATCGCTCGCGCGCCGCCTTCAAGCTCATCGGCATCGACGACGAGTTCCACATCCTCCGCCCCGGCATGAGGGTGGTGGATCTGGGCGCCGCACCCGGCGGCTGGTCGCAGGTGGCGGCCGAGCGCGTGCGGGCGCCGGAAGAAGGCCGGGTGGTGGCCATCGATCTGCATGGCATGGAACCGATCCCCGGCGTTGCCATCCTGCACAAGGACTTCTACGACGATGACGCCCCCGCCGTCCTGATGCAGGCGCTGGGCGCGGAGAAGGCCGACGTGGTGCTCTCCGACATGGCCGCGCACGCCACCGGGCACCGGCAGACGGATCACCTGCGCGTCATGGCGCTGGCGGAAGCCGCTGCGGACTTCGCGCGCAAGGTGCTGCGCCCCGGTGGCGCCTTCGTGGCCAAGGTGTTGCGCGGCGGCACCGAAAACGAGCTGTTGCAGCGGCTGAAGCGGGACTTCGCGAAGGTGCGGCATTTCAAGCCCGCCGCCTCGCGCCCCGATTCGGCGGAACTGTTCGTGGTCGCCACCGGCTTTCGCGGCGGGGCGGGCGGAAACAACGTGAACGGGGAAGCGGAATAGGGTGCATGCGGGATGGGGACATGCGTGAAGGGCATTCGCCCGCCGTTGCGTTGGTCTCTTGACTTGAAAATCCGGCGCGGCTAGTGCAAATATCGCCTTGCGGAGGAAAGCACACCTCCCGAAAAACACAGGCAATGTGCTGGGGACTCGTCTAACGGTAGGACAGCGGACTCTGACTCCGTAAGTCCAGGTTCGAATCCTGGGTCCCCAGCCATTTTTCATGCCGCCGTCCTGTCGATAACGGCGCGCATCTTCCGCAATTCCCGCAGCATGGAGCACCGCCATGACCCCCGGCGCACGGGCTGCCGCCGCCATCGAGATTCTCGACGCCATCCTGCGCCATCATCGCCCGGCAAAGCTGGCGCTGGCGGACTGGGGGCGCACGCACCGATTCGCCGGCAGTGGCGACCGCGCGGCCATCGGCGATCTGGTGTTGGACGCCTTGCGGCGGCGGGCCTCGCTGGCCTGGCGCATGGATGACGAATCGCCGCGCGCGCTGGTGCTGGGCGCATTGCGCTTCCTCCACGGGCTGGAGGTGGCCGACATCGAGCGCATGGGCACGGCGCGCTACGGCTTCGGCGCGCTATCGCGCGCGGAGCGGGAGCGGCTGGAAAATCCGAAACCGCTGGAGAGCGCGCCGCCGTGGGTGCGTGGCGACTATCCGCAGTGGGCGCACGAGCATTTCAAGCGCCTGTTCGGCGAGGAGGCGGTGGCCGCCGGCGAGGCGCTGGCGCAGCGGGCGCCGCTGGATATTCGCATCAACACGCTGCTGACCACGCGCCAGGACGTGGTGCGGGCGCTGGCGCGGCACCAGCCGGAGCCTACGCCCTACTCTCCCGTTGGCCTGCGCTTTCTGCCGAATGACAGGGGGCGACTGCCGAACCTGACGGCGGAACTGTCCTTCCGGCAGGGGCATTTCGAAATCCAGGACGAGGGGTCGCAGGTGGCGGCGCTGCTCACCGGCGCACGCCCCGGCGAGACGGTGCTGGACTTCTGCGCCGGAGGTGGCGGCAAGACGCTGGCGCTGGCGGCGATGATGGGCGGCGATGGGCGCATCGTGGCGCATGACGCCGAGTTGCCGCGTCTCGCGCCCATCGTCGAACGGCTGAAGCGGGCGGAGGCGCGCAACGTCGAGGTGGTGCCGCCGCACGAGAAGGAAGAAAAACTGACGCCGCTGAAAGGCGGCTTCGACCTGGTGCTGGTGGATGCGCCCTGCTCCGGCACCGGCACCTGGCGGCGCCGGCCCGACGCCAAGTGGCGGCTGAAGCCGCGAGCGGTGGCGAAACACACCGAGGCGCAGGCGGCGCTTTTGGACGAGGCGGCGGCATACGTGCGCCCGGGTGGGCGGCTGGTTTACGTCACCTGCTCCCTGCTACCTCCGGAGAACGCCGAGCAGGCCAGCGCCTTCCTGGATCGACATGGCGACTTCGAGGCGGTGGACTGGCGCGAGCATGCGCAGGCGCTTTCCGCCCCGCCCGAGACAGCG
>JALVFB010000378.1 GCA_027030295.1 Hyphomicrobiales bacterium | reverse complement strand
CCCTCGTTAAGCTTCATGGCGATCTTGCCGTTGCTCTTGATACCGGTGAAGTCGGAGAGCCGATTGCGCCGCACATGACCGGAGCGGGTGCAGAACATCACGTCCAGCGTCTCCCACTCCGTCTCGTCCTCCGGAAGCGGCAGCACGGAGGTCACCGTCTCGCCCTGCTCCAACGGCAACAGGTTGATGAGCGGCCGCCCACGCGCGTTCGGCGCCGCCAGCGGCAGCTTCCACACCTTAAGCTGATAGGCCATGCCGCGCGAGGTGAAGAACACCAGCGGCGTGTGCGTATTGGCCACGAACAGGCGGATGACGAAATCCTCCTCGCGGGTCTTCACCCCCGCCCTGCCCTTGCCGCCGCGGCGCTGCGCCCGGTATTCATTCAGCGGCGTGCGCTTGATGTAGCCGGCATGCGTCACGGTGACCACCATCTCCTCCCGCGCGATGAGGTCCTCGTCCTCGAACTCGCCCTCGGCATCGGAGATTTCCGTGCGCCGCTCGTCGGCATACTGCTCGCGGATCTCGTCCAGCTCACTAACGATGATGTTCAGCACGCGCTGGCGCGAACGAAGGATGTCGAGATAATCGGCGATCTCGTCGGCCAGCTTCTTCAGCTGGGCGCCGATTTCCTCGCGCCCCAGCGCGGTGAGCCGATGCAGGCGCAAATCCAGAATGGCGCGGGCCTGCACCTCGGTCAGGCGCACGGTGCCGTCATCGTTGATGATCACGCGCGGATCGTCGATGAGGCGGATATAGGGCAGCATCTCCTGCGCCGGCCAGTCGCGCGCCATCAGTTCCCGGCGCGCCGCTTCCGGGTTCGGCGCGCCACGGATGATGCGGATGACCTCGTCGATGTTGGCCACCGCCAGCGCCAGGCCCACCAGCACGTGCGCCCGCTCGCGCGCCTTGTTCAGCAGGTGGCGCGTGCGCCGGGCGATGACCTCTTCGCGGAAGCGGACGAACTCCTCCAGCAGCTGCTTCAGGTTCAGCGTCTCGGGCCGGCCATTGACCAGCGCCACGTTGTTCACACCGAAGGTGGTCTGAAGCGGCGTGTAACGGTAGAGCTGGTTCAGCACCACGTCGGGCACCGCGTCGCGCTTCAGCTCCACCACCACGCGCATGCCGTGCCGGTCGGATTCGTCGCGGATGTCGGCGATGCCCTCGATGCGCTTCTCCTTCACCAGATCGGCGATCTTCTCCACCATCGCCGCCTTGTTCACCTGATAGGGGATCTCGGTGATGACGATGGCGTAGCGATCCTTGCGCAGCTCCTCGATGCTGGCGCGCCCGCGCACGGTAATCGAGCCGCGCCCGGTGCGACAGGCATCGCGGATACCCTTGCGCCCGAGGATGATGCCGCCGGTGGGAAAGTCCGGCCCCGGCACATGCGCCATCAGCTCCTCGATGGAAATGGCCGGATTTGCGATGAGTGCCTTCGTGGCGTCGATGACCTCGCCGAGATTGTGCGGCGGCATGTTGGTGGCCATGCCCACGGCGATGCCGCCGGCGCCGTTCACCAGCAGGTTGGGGAAGCGCGCCGGCAACACCACCGGCTCCTTTTCCGAGCCGTCGTAGTTCGGCTGGAAGTCCACCGTGTCCTTGTCGATATCCTCCAGCAGGTAGCGCGCCACCGGCGCCAGCCGCACTTCCGTGTAGCGCATGGCCGCCGGCGGGTCGCCGTCCACGGAGCCGAAGTTGCCCTGCCCGTCCAGCAGCGGCAGGCGCATGGAAAAATCCTGCGCCAGACGCACCAGCGCGTCATAGACCGCCTGGTCGCCATGCGGATGGTATTTACCGATGACGTCGCCGACCACGCGGGCGGACTTGCGGTAGGGCCGGTTCCACAGATAGCCGTTCTCGTACATCGAATAGAGGATGCGCCGGTGCACGGGCTTCAGGCCGTCGCGCACATCGGGCAGCGCGCGGGCCACGATCACGCTCATGGCGTAATCGAGATAGGAGCGGCGCATTTCCTCTTCGATGGTGATGGCGTGGATGTCTCCATCGCCACCGGCGGGTGCGTGGTCGTGTTCGGTCACGGAAGGATCCCTGGTTTGGCGACGCTGCGGAAAAACCTTCGCAGCCTTCTGAAAAAAGCGCGGAATCATCCGCGCCAGCCCGACTCGCAACCTAGCAGATGCGGGCGATTCCGGCAAATCCGGGCGGCCCTTTTCCGGCCTCGGAAAAGTGATATTTTCCTCCCTGATTTCAATGCCTTGAAATCACTCTACGGAAGCCATGCCGTGTCCGGGAACGACTTGCCCGCCGGCTGCCCGCCAAGTGTCCTTCCACCGCCTCTTTCCGTGGCCCGGACAAGTGATGTATGCCTGTCCAAACAGGACACATTCTTCAGACGGGGGATCGTTTCATGGCATCGGGTTCGATGAAGGTGGTGCTGGCGGCGTTCGGCGGCAACGCCATGATCGCCGTCACCAAGTTCGGCGCGGCGTTCTACACCGGCTCGTCCGCCATGCTTTCGGAGGCCATTCATTCGGTGGTGGATTCCGGCAACCAGTTGCTGATGCTGCTGGGCATGAAGCAGGCGCGACGACCGGCCGACGAGGAGCATCCCTTCGGCTATTCGCGCGAGATCTATTTCTGGGGCTTCGTGGTCGCCATCCTGCTGTTTTCCATCGGCGCGGGGGTGTCGCTGTATGAGGGCGTGCTGAAAATCCTCCACCCGCACGAGATCGAATCCCCGGTGGTGAATTTCATCGTGCTGGGAGCGGCCATTCTGTTCGAGGGTGGCTCGCTGTTCGTGGCCTGGCGTGAGTTCGGCAAACTGCGTGGCAACAGGCCATTCATGCAGGCGGCGCGGGAGTGCAAGGATCCGGCCATTTTCGTGGTGCTGTTCGAGGACATCGCGGCGTTGGCCGGGCTGGGCTTTGCCCTTGTTGGCGTGCTGACGGCGCATTTCCTGCACATGCCGGTGTTCGACGGCATCGCTTCGGTGGCCATCGGGTTGCTGCTGGCGGCGGTGGCCATCTTCCTCACCGTCGAGACGAAATCGCTCATCATCGGCGAGGCGGCGGCTCCGGAGGTGGTGGAAGGTATCGAGCGCATCGTGCGCACGCATCCGGCGGTGCTGGCGCTGAACGAGCTGCGCACGACCCACCTTGGCCCGGCGGACATCCTGGCGGCCATTTCCGTGGACATGCGCGACGACCTGAGCGCGGCGCAGGTGGAGGCGGCCGTCACGGAGCTGGATCGCGCCATTCGCGCACGCTTTCCCTCCGTGCGCCGCCTCTACATCGAGGTGCAGAACGCCGCCGACTCCGCCCGCATCGAACGGGCGGAAGCGGCGCAGGACGCCGCGGAGGAATAGGAGGCCTCCTCCACCGGCCTTCCGCCAAACCTGCCCGCAAAAAAACGGAGCGGAAAACTCCGCTCCGTTCTTTCCCAGGGTATCTCTCGCAGCGCCCGTCAGCCGGCGGCGGCTTCGGCCTCTTCGCCCTCTTCCGCCTGCTGCTCGGCCATGCGGGCGCGGTCTTTGGCGCCCTTGGCTTCGGGGTCGCGATCAACCAGCTCGATCACGGCCATGGGCGCGTTGTCGCCATGACGGAAGCCGGCCTTCAGCACGCGGGTGTAGCCGCCCGGGCGCTCCTTGTAACGCGGGCCCAGCACCTCGAAGAGCTTCTTCGCCGCATCCTTCTTGTTCTGCAGGCGCGCGATGGCGAGACGGTAATAGTGCAGGCGCTTGCCCTCGTCCTGGCCCTTCTTGGCCAGCGTGATGAGCTTGTCCATGACGCCGCGCAGCTCCTTGGCCTTGGGCAGCGTGGTGACGATCTGCTCGTGCTCGATGAGGGAGGCGGCCATGTTGGCGAACATGGCCTTGCGGTGCTCCCAGGTGCGGTTGAGCTTGCGGCCCTTCTTGCGGTGACGCATCGTTCCTGCTCCTCAAGCGGCTCAGTAGTTGTTCTCGTATTTCTTGGCCAGCTCCTCGATGTTCTCGGGCGGCCAGTTCGGCACCTCCATGCCCAGATGCAGCCCCATCTGCGCCAGCACCTCCTTGATCTCGTTCAAGGACTTGCGGCCGAAGTTCGGCGTGCGCAGCATCTCGGCCTCGGTCTTCTGAATGAGGTCGCCGATATAGACGATGTTGTCGTTCTTCAGGCAGTTGGCCGAACGCACGGAAAGCTCCAGCTCGTCCACCCGCTTCAACAGCGCCGGATTGAAGGCCAGCTCCGGCTCCTTCTCTTCCTGCTGCTCGGTGACCTGCTCCTCGAAGTTGATGAAGATCTGAAGCTGGTCCTGCAGGATGCGCGCGGCGTAGGCCACCGCGTCCTCCGGCAGGATGGAGCCGTCGGTTTCCACCTTCATGATGAGGCGGTCATAGTTCAGCACCTGGCCCTCGCGGGTATTCTCCACCGAATAGGAGACGCGGCGCACCGGCGAATAGAGCGAATCCACCGGAATGAGGCCGATGGGCGCGTCGGACGGACGATTCTGCTCGGCCGGCACATAGCCCTTGCCGGTGTTGACCGTCAGCTCCATGCGCAGCTCCACGTCCTCGCCCAGCGTGCAGATGACGTGATCCTTGTTCAGCACCTCGACGTCCGCCGTTTCCTCGATGTCGCCGGCGGTGACCACGCCCGGCCCCTGCTTGTGCAGGCGCACGCGCTTCGGGCCGTCGGCGTGCATGCGAAAGACGATGTCCTTGACGTTCAGCACGATGTCGGTGACGTCCTCGCGCACGCCCGGAATGGAGGAAAACTCGTGCAGCACGCCGTCGATGTGAATGGAGGTGACGGCGGCCCCCTGCAACGAGGAAAGCAGCACCCGGCGCAGGGCGTTGCCCAGCGTCATGCCATAGCCGCGCTCCAGCGGCTCGGCGACGATGGTGGCCTCGCGCTCCGGATCGCGCCCGGGCGTGACCTCCAGCTTGGTGGGCCTGATAAGCTCCTGCCAGTTCTTCTGGTTGATCTGCTGCGGCATGGTCGTCCTCGGAAATTCCTGCTGTTTTGCCTCGCGCCAGTTTCGTCGCGCACGTCCGCCCGCATCGGGATCAGACGCGGCGCTTCTTGCGCGGGCGGCAGCCGTTGTGCGGAATGGGCGTCACGTCGCGGATGACGGTGATCTGCAAGCCCGCCGCCTGCAACGCGCGCAGCGCCGATTCGCGGCCCGAGCCGGGGCCGGAGACGTTCACCTCGATGGTCTTCATGCCGTGCTCCAGCGCGCACTTCGCGGCGTCTTCCGCCGCCAGCTGCGCCGCATAGGGCGTGGACTTGCGCGAGCCCTTGAAGCCCATCTTGCCGGCGGACGCCCAGCACAGCGTGTTGCCCTGCGGGTCGGTGATGGTGATCATGGTGTTGTTGAAGGTGGCGTTCACGTGCGCCACCCCCGCCGGCACCGTCCTGCGATCCTTGCGGCGCGTCCTGGTTGCTGCCTTGGCCATTGCTCTTCCCTGCTCACATATGGCTCACACCGCCACGCGCGCGCATCCCGGCGCGTGACGCGATATGCCGGATTACTTCTTCTTGCCCGCGATGGGCTTGGCCGGCCCTTTCCGGGTGCGGGCATTGGTGTGGGTGCGTTGCCCGCGCACCGGCAGACCGCGGCGGTGGCGCAGGCCGCGATAGCAGCCCAGATCCATCAGCCGCTTGATGTTCATGGCCACCTGCCGGCGCAGATCGCCTTCCACCACGTAGTCGCGGTCGATGATCTCGCGAATCCTGATGACTTCCTGCTCGGACAGTTCGTTCACGCGCTTGTTCTCGTCCACCCCGGCCTTTTCCAGGATGTCACGCGCGAACTTCGGGCCGATGCCATGGATATATTGCAGCGCGATGACCACGCGCTTGTTGGTCGGAATGTTGACGCCTGCGATACGGGCCACGGTTCCTGCCTCTTGCTCGATTCATGGCGCTGCGCGCCGGTTCATGGTTCCTGCTTGCGACGGCAAAACAAAGACCACGCCAGTGCCGATAATCCGCCTGCCGGCCGCTGGCGTGCCCGACGATTCCGCCGAAGATCCTGAAATGGTGGCCCCTCTTACGCCGAAAGCACCATTTCGTCAAGCAGACCGCCGGCGGCGACGGCCGGGCATGGCAGCCATGCGGCGGATGCACATGGCGGACGCCATGCGGGCGCCCGCCACGCACGATGATTCAGGAAAGCTGATCCAGCACCTGCTCGATCTGCTTCGTCACCTCGTCGATGTCGGCCATGCCGTTCACGTGCTTCACGATGCCCTGCTTGTCGTAATAATCGATCAGCGGGGCCGTCTGCGCGTGATAGGCTTCCAGACGCTGGCGCACGGTCTCCTCGTTGTCATCCGCGCGGCGGGTGAATTCGGTGGAGCCGCACTCGTCGCACACGCCGTCCACCTTCGGGCGCTCGTATTTCTCGTGGTAGCCCTTGCCGCACTTCGCGCAGGTGAAGCGGCCGGTGATGCGCTCCACCAGGGCCTCGTCGTCCACGTCCAGCACCACCACGGCGTCCAGCTTCATGCCCTTGGAAGCCAGCATCTTGTCCAGCTCCTCGGCCTGGGCGACGGTGCGCGGAAAGCCGTCGAAGATCACGCCCGGGGCGTTCTTCACGTCGTCCTCGTCCAGACGGTCGGAAATGATGTTGATGACGATCTCGTCGGACACCAGCTCGCCCTTCTCCATCACCTCCTTGGCCTTCTTGCCGTATTCGGTGCCGGCGGCGACGGCGGCGCGCAGCATGTCGCCGGTGGAGAGCTGAATGAGACCGCGGTTCTTCTGAAGCCGCTTGGCCTGGGTGCCCTTGCCCGCGCCCGGCGGGCCGAACAGAATGATGTTCATCTTTTCCTCTTGCCTCTCAGTTTCGACTTTCTGACCAGACCTTCATACTGTTGCGCCAGCAGGTAGCCCTGGATCTGGGCCACGGTGTCCATGGTCACGCTGACCACGATGAGCAGCGAGGTGCCGCCGAAGTAGAACGGCACGCCGGCGTAAGCCGTGAGAAACTCCGGCAGCAGGCACACGAACACCAGGTAGATGGCGCCGATGGTGGTGACGCGCGTGAGCACGTGATCGATGTATTCCGCCGTCTTCTCGCCGGGGCGGATGCCGGGAATGAAACCGCCGTATTTCTTCAGGTTGTCCGCGACGTCCTTCGGGTCGAACATGACCGCGGTGTAGAAG
>JALVFB010000377.1 GCA_027030295.1 Hyphomicrobiales bacterium | reverse complement strand
GTTGGTGCCGGCGAGAACGAGCGCGACTTTGCCGCGCTGGGCGAGGCCGGGCGCCTGCCGCCGGGCCGCGGGATCGAGCGGCCCACGCCGGTGTTCCCGCGCTACGTGGAAAAGGAAGGGGAGGGCAAGTGATGGACTTCGAACGCGCGCGGCACAACATGATCGATTCCCAGGTGCGCCCCGGCGGCGTCATCGACCTGCGCGTGATTGCCGCCATGGAGGAGGTGCCGCGCGAGCGCTTCGTGCCGGAGGAGCGCCGCGCCTTCGCCTATGTGGACGAGGATTTCTTCATCGGCAGGGACGCCAGGGGCGCGCGCCGCTATCTGCTCAATCCGCTGACGTTGGCCCGCATGCTGCAACTGGCCGACGTCGACCCCACCGATTGCGTGCTGGACGTAGGCGTGGCCACCGGCTATTCCAGCGCCGTGCTTTCACGGTTGGCCCAATCGGTCATAGCGCTGGAGCGCGACGAGGCGCTGGCGCGCCAGGCCACGGCCAACCTGGAGGCGCTGGATTGCGTCAACGCGGCGGTGGTGCAGGGGCCGCACAAGGCGGGCTGGAGCGGCGAGGCGCCGTTCGACGCCATCATCCTGCAAGGGCGGATAGAGGAAAAGCCCGCCACGCTGCTGGAGCAGCTTGCCGACCTGGGCAGGCTGGTGTGCGTCTTCGGCCAGCCCAACGCCGCGCGCATCCGCGTCTACACCCGCCGCGGCCGGGCCATTTCCTTCATCGACTATCACGACGCCTTCGCCCCGCCCTTGTCCGGCTTCGCCACCACTGAAGAGGTGATGGCTTTCTAGCGCGAAAGCCGCTGGCAGCCACCTCTTTGGCTCTGCCGGAGACGCTCTCCGGCTGGCTTGTCGCGGGCTGACGCGTCAGCCGGGCATGGCCATGATCCACAGCCCCGCCAGGGCGATGAACGCACACAGGGCCAGGAAGCCGCTGATGGCGTAGGCCGTGCGCGCCGGCATGGCGTCGATATCCAGTTGCGCCATGCGCAGGTGGATGCTGCCATAGCGCCAGGCGGCCAGCAGGAACACCGCGATGCTGAGCACCACCAGCAGGCTGCTCACCAGCAGCGCCGTTACGTCGGGCAGGGCGGTCTTCATGAACCGCGCCACCGCCAACCCGCCGGCCAGCAGCGCCAGCCCCGTGCGCAGCCATGAAAGCCAGGTGCGTTCGTTGGCCAGCACCGTCTGGTCCACGGCCAGTCTGTGGGTTGAAGAAGACATGTCGGCGCAGGATGCGCTTTCCGGCGCCGTGATGTCCCGTTTTTCCGTCATGGCGTTCGTGTCATAACGGTTTGCGCAAAGGTTGACCAGTGAAACCGCCCCGCGCCCTCAGGCCCTTGTTTTTCATGATTTGGGGCCCAAAGTGGGGGCGCGGGGCGGTGGGTGGCTCTTTATGCATCTTGGTGTCAGCCCCTTTTTTGCGGCGGCGTCAGGATGGTGGGATGGCGTTCCTCCTCGCGCGGTTCGGGGTGGTCGAGTATGTAATGCAGGCCGCGGCTTTCCTTGCGTTGCATGGCGGAGCGGATCATCAGTTCCGCCACCACCGCGATGTTGCGCAACTCCAGCAGATCGGCGGTGACGCGGAAATTGCCATAATACTCCTGGATTTCCTCCTGCAAGAGGTCGATGCGGTGCTTCGCCCGCTGCAGGCGCTTCACCGTGCGCACGATGCCCACGTAGTCCCACATGAAGCGGCGGATTTCGTCCCAATTGTGCGAGACGACCACCATCTCGTCGGAATCCGTCACCCGGCTCTCGTCCCAGTGGGGCAGGGCGGGTGGGGAGGGGATGTCGACGATGCGGGCGCGGATGTCCTTCGCCGCCGCGTCGCCATAGACGAGGCATTCCAGCAGGGAGTTCGACGCCATGCGGTTGGCCCCGTGCAGCCCGGTGTAGGTCACCTCGCCCATGGCATAGAGATTTTCCACGTCCGTGCGCGCGCGCATGTCCACCATCACGCCGCCACAAGTGTAGTGCGCCGCAGGCACCACAGGGATCGGCTCCTTCGTCATGTCGATGCCGTATTCCAGCAGCTTGGCGTGAATGGTGGGGAAATGCTCGCGGATGAAGTCGGCGGGTTTGTGGGTGATGTCGAGAAGCACGTAGTCCAGGCCGCGGCGTTTCATCTCGTTGTCGATGGCCCGCGCCACGATGTCGCGCGGGGCCAGCTCGGCCATGGAGTGATATTTCGGCATGAAACGCTCGCCGTTGGGCAGCTTCAGCAGTCCCCCCTCGCCGCGCACCGCCTCGGAGATGAGGAAGTTCTTGGCCTCGGGATGATAGAGGCAGGTGGGGTGGAACTGCTCGAACTCCATGTTGGCCACGCGGCAGCCCGCGCGCCAGCCCATGGCCACGCCGTCGCCGGTGGCGACGTCGGGGTTGGAGGTATAAAGATACACCTTGCTCGAGCCGCCGGTGGCCAGCACCACCACTTTCGCCCGGAACAGGTCCACCGTATCGCGCGTCCTGTCGAGCACGTAGGCGCCGACGGCGCGGCCGCGCGACCCATCGGGCAGGCGCTCGCGGATGACGTCGATGGCCACGTGGTGCTCGAAGATCTCGATGTCCTCGCAGACCCGGGCGCGCCTCAGCAACGTGCATTCCATCTCCTTGCCGGTGGCGTCCGCCGCGTGCAGCACGCGCCGCGCCGAATGCCCGCCCTCGCGGGTGAGGTGAAAGCGCCCGTCCGGTCCGCGCGTGAACTGCGCGCCGTATGCGATGAGCCGTTCGATGGCCGCCGGCGCGTTTTCCACCACGAAGCGCACCACTTCCTCGTCGCACAGCCCCGCTCCGGCCTCCATGGTGTCGCGCACATGCGCCTCGAAGCTGTCATTCTCGTCCATCACCACGGCAATGCCGCCCTGGGCGTAAAATGTGTTGGTTTCTTCCACCACCGTCTTGGAAAGCACGGCGGTGGAAATGCCGGCCTCGCCCAGCTCGATGGCCAGTTGCAGCCCGGCGGCGCCGGAGCCGATGACGAGCACGTCATGCAGATGTTCGCGTTGCCGGCGGTCGGCCGCCTTGTCGGTCATGGTGTCCGTCCCGATTGTCCGTCGTTCGGGTTCTCTATAGCGAAACGGATCGGCCGGAGGCAAAAGGCGTTTCCGCGCAGGGCAACCATATTGTTGACAATATGGGCAGAGGAATATTTTGCCTTGTTTTTGTGCGAAGGATATGCTGGACATGGCCCCATGATCCGCATCGGCCCATATGAATTGCGCAATGCCGTGCTGCTGGCTCCCATGGCCGGGGTGACTGATGCGCCGTTTCGCGCCGCCGCCATGCGGCTGGGCGCGGGGCTGGCGGTGGCGGAAATGGCCGCCGGCAAGGAGGTTCTGAACGGACGCCACCTGGCGCGGCTGGCGGGCGAAAACGCGGGCGGCGGGCCTTTCGCCGTGCAGCTGGCGGGAAGCGATCCGGTGCTGATGGCGCGGGCGGCGCGGGTGGCGCTGGCGAACGGCGCGCAGGTCGTCGACATCAACATGGGCTGCCCGGCGAAGCTGGTGACCGGCAAGCTCTCCGGCGCCGCCCTGATGCGTGAGCCGGCATTGGCGCGAAGGATCGTCGAGGCGGTCGTCGCGGTGGCGGGGCAGGCGCCGGTGACGCTGAAGATGCGTCTGGGCTGGGACGATGCACAGCGCAATGCCACGGACATTGCGCTGATGGCGGCCGATGCCGGCGTTTCCATGATCGCCGTGCACGGACGCACGCGACAACGGTTCTATCATGGACGCGCGGACTGGGCTGCCGTGGGCGACGTGGTGCGGGCGCTGCGGGCCGCGGGGCATGCCATTCCCGTCATCGTCAACGGCGATATCGTGGATGCGGCGACGGCGCGCACGGCGCTGGCGCGATCGGGCGCCGATGGCGTGATGATCGGCCGCGCCGCCACCGGTCGGCCGTGGTTGCCGGGCGAAATCGCCGAGGCGCTGGCGCCGGGATCGGGCATCGCGCCATTGCCGTTCGCCCGTCAGGCGTGGGAACTGGCGCGGCTGCATGCGGCCATGACGGATTTTCACGGTGAACGGGCGGGCGTGCGCCGGGCGCGCAAGCACCTGAAAGCGGCGCTGGCGCACTGGCGGGCGGCGGGCGCCGTGCCGGTGGAGCAGGCGGAGCGTTTGCGCGAGATCTTTCTGCGCGCGGAAGAAGCCGGGCGGGTGCGCGCGGCCCTGCTGGCATTGGCGGAAGGCCGGCGCGACGCGGCATGAGGGGCATGACGGAAGGGGCCATGCGCGACATGGACGAGAGGAAGATGGTGCTGGAGGAAGGGGCGCTGTGCCGCGCCATCCTGGCGGCCATGCCGGGGCCGCTCGTCGTGGTGGGGGCGGCGGATGAAATCCTTTTCGCCAACGCCGCCGCGGAGAGCTTCTTTCAGGCTTCCGCGAAGTCGCTCGAGCGCATGGGGCTCGCCGCCATCATCGCCACCGATTCGCCGTTGCACCGGGTGCTGGAAATGGCGCGCAAGGTCGGCGCCAGCGTCAACGAATACGAGCTGGAAGTGGGCACGCCGCGCACCGGCGGGGCGCGCACCGTGGATGTGCAGGCGGCCGCCCTGCCGGACATGCCGGGCGCGGTGATCGTGCAGTTCGAGCCACGCTCCCTGGCCGAGAAGATCGACCGCCAGCTCTCGCATGCCTCCGCCGCGCGCACCATTTCCGGGCTGGCCGCCATGCTGGCGCACGAGATCAAGAATCCGCTGTCCGGCATTCGTGGCGCGGCGCAGCTCATGGAGCCGCAATTGCCCGAAGCCGACCGCGAGCTGGCGGCGCTCATCATGGACGAGGCCGACCGCATCCGCACGCTGGTGGAGGAGATGGAGGCGCTGGGCGAGGAACGGCCGCGCCCCTATGAACCGTTGAACATCCACACCGTTCTGGACCACGTGAAGAAGCTGGCCGAAGCCGGCTTCGCCGCCGGCATACCCATCCGCGAGCTATACGATCCGTCGCTGCCGCCGGTGCTGGGTGACCGTGACCGGCTCATCCAGGCATTCATGAACCTCATGAAGAACGCATCGGAAGCCATTCGGCAAACGGACAAAATGGGAACGATAGAATTGACGACGGCCTATCGCCCCGGAGTGCGCGTGGCGCAGCCCGGCGGCGAGTTGCTGGCGCTGCCGCTGGAGGTGAGCGTGCGCAATACCGGGCGCCCCGTGCCGGAGGACGTGCTGCCGCACATCTTCGAGCCGTTCGTTTCCGGCAAGCCCGGCGGCCGTGGGCTGGGGCTGGCGCTGGTGGCCAAGGTGGTGCGCGACCACGGCGGGGTCATAGAGTGCGCGCGCGAGGGCGAATGGACGGTGTTCCGCATCCGCCTGCCCATCTTCGAGGGCGCGGCGAACTGAGCATTCGGGAACGGGATCATGGCGGGCGAGACGATACTGGTGATCGACGACGACGCGGCGGTGCGCACGGTGCTGACGCGGGCGCTGATGCGGGCGGGCTATGACGTGCGCACCGGCGCCAATGCCGCCGCCATGTGGGAAATGGCGGCTGGCGGCGAGGGGGACGTGCTGATCACCGACGTGGTGCTGCCGGATGCCGAGGCTTTCGAGGTTCTGCCGCGCATCCGCAAGCGCCGGCCGGAGCTGCCGGTGATCATCATGAGCGCGCGCAACACGGTGATGACAGCCATCCGTGCCGCCGAGCGCGGGGCCTTCGAATATGTGCCCAAACCCTTCGACCTCGCCGAAATGCTGGATGTGGTGCGCCGCGCCATCGAGCAGCGACAGCGCGGGCTGCTGGAGCGCGAGGGCGCCAATGAGGCGGAAGAAGAGCGATTGCCCCTCATCGGCCGTTCGCGCGCCATGCAGGAGATCTATCGCGTCATCGCGCGCCTGACGCAGACCGATCTGTCGGTGATGATCCTGGGCGAATCCGGCACCGGCAAGGAGCTGGTGGCCCGCGTGCTGCATGATTACGGCAAGCGCCGGCATGGGCCTTTCGTCGCCATCAACATGGCGGCCATTCCGCGCGAGCTGATCGAATCGGAGCTTTTCGGCCACGAGAAGGGGGCGTTCACCGGCGCGGTGGCGCGCCATGCCGGTTGCTTCGAACGCGCCCGCGGCGGCACCCTGTTTCTGGACGAGATCGGCGACATGCCGATGGAGGCGCAGACAAGGCTGTTGCGCGTGCTGCAGGAAGGCGAGTTCACCACCGTTGGCGGGACCCGGCCCATCAAGGCCGATGTGCGCATCATCGCCGCCACCCACCGCGACCTGAAGAAGCTCATCGCCGCCGGACAGTTCCGCGAAGACCTGTTCTATCGCCTGAACGTGGCCACGGTGCGCCTGCCGCCGCTGCGCGAGCGCCTGGAGGACATTCCCGATCTGGTGGCGCATTTCGTTGAGGAAGCGACCAACGAGGGGCTGCCGCGCAAGCATTTCACGCCGGCGGCCATCGACCGGCTGAAGCACTATCGCTGGCCGGGCAACGTGCGCGAACTGGAAAACATCGTGCGGCGCATTCTCGCCATCCATGCCGAGGAGGAGATCGGCCCGGAGATCGTTGCCGCCGAACTGGAGGATTTCGCCCCGCCGCAATCCGAGGCGTTGGCCGGAGAAGAAGGCGACCTGTCGCAACTTTCCGCCTTTGCCGAGCGCTGGCTGCAGGCGCACTTCGCCCGCCACGGCGACGACCTGCCGCCGCCGGGGCTGTATCAGCGGGTGCTGCGCGAGGTGGAGCGCCCGCTCATCGCCGCCGCGCTGGCCGCCACCGGCGGCAACCAGGTGAAGGCGGCGCAGCTTCTGGGCATCAACCGCAACACCCTTCGCGCCCACATGAAGGCGCTGAACATCGACATGATGAAACTGCCGCGCTGAGCACGATGCGGCATGCGAAACCCCCGCATCCGGCGGGATGCGGGGCGGACAAAATTCGTCTCTGTCTGAGCCGATATGCCAAGCTGCGCAAAGGTTGACCGGTGAAACCGCCCCGCGCCCCGCTCGAATTCAATACGTCATTCCGGCGAAAGCCGGAATCTCGTGCGGCGGGCGCATGAGTCCGAGGCACGAGACCCCGGCTTTCGCCCACTACTGTTGTCTAATTCCGGCTCTCTGGTCAAGCATCTCGCGGGCCCTTTTTGCTGGTGTTCCGGTGCCGGGAGCAGGGTTGTCTCCGAAGTCTGTTCGGGCCTTGAGGCCCGAATGCTT
>JALVFB010000376.1 GCA_027030295.1 Hyphomicrobiales bacterium | reverse complement strand
GCCGGTGAAGGAGATCATCCGCATCGCGCACGCGCACGGCGTGCCGGTGCTGGTGGATGGCTCACAGGCGGCGGTGCACATGCCCGTGGACGTGCGCGACCTGGACGCGGACTTCTACGTCTTCACCGGGCACAAGACCTATGGGCCCTCCGGCATCGGCGTGCTCTATGGCAAGCGCGAATGGCTGGAGAAGCTGCCTCCCTTTCTCGGCGGCGGCGAGATGGTGGGCGAGGTGACCACGGAGAGGATCGACTATGCCGAGCCGCCGCACCGCTTCGAGGCCGGCACACCGCCCATCGTGCAGGCCATCGGTTTGGGCGAGGCCCTGAAGTTCATGGAGCGCGTGGGCCGCGAGAGGATCGCCGCGCACGAGGCGCGGCTGCTGGCATATGCCACCGAGCGCCTCTCGGCCATCGAGGGCCTCAGGCTCATCGGCACGGCGAAGGAGAAGGGCGCGCTCGTCTCCTTCGAGATGCAGGGCATTCACGCGCACGACATCTCGCAGGTCATCGACCGCTATGGCGTGGCGGTGCGCGCGGGCACGCACTGCGCGCAGCCGATTCTGCAGCGCTTCGGCGTCACCAGCACCTGTCGCGCCAGCTTTGCCATGTACAACACGATGGAAGAGGTGGACGCGCTGGCCGAAGCGCTTGAAAAGACGAAAATGTTCTTCATGTAAGTGGTGGAACACGGGAAAAGGCACCCATGAGCGACAGGCAGGACGAGAAGCCGCAAGAACGCCGCCCGCTAACGCCCGAAGAGCGCGAGCAGATGAAGCGCGAGCTGAAGCGGCAGATGCGCGCCTATGTGGACGCGCTGAAGGAATCCATCCTCGGCGCGAAGGAAAAGGGCGAGAATCCGGATCTGGACGCGGCCATGGCCGAGGCGGCGCGGAAGGCCGAGAAGAAGCTGATGGAAGAGGCCGCCGCGGGCGATCCGATGGTGCGGGAGGCCGCCCGCGTTCAGGCGCAGGCGCAGGCCGCGCGGCAAGAACCGGTGTCGCAACCGCCGCGGCACGATGGCGTTATTCCGAAGTTTTCCGCCTGGCGTCCGGCGGGGCAGGGCGAGGATGCCGAAAAAACCGATTCGGCGCCGGAGGAGAAAAAGGAGAAGGATGTGCTGGAAGTGGCGAGCACGGCGCAGGCGGAGGTGAAGACCTCGCAGCCGGCAGAAGAGGCCGAATCGGAAAAGACGACGGAGGGCGAGGAAAAGCAGGAGTTCCTCGTGCCGGAAGAGGAGGCGAAGAAGTCGGCTCTGCCACGGGAGGAGCTGGAGCGTCTGACGCGCGACATCATCGCCGCGCTCAAGACCGTCTACGACCCGGAGATCCCGGTGGACATCTACGAGCTGGGGCTGGTCTACCGCATCGACATCGCCGATGACCGCACGGTGACCATCGACATGACGCTTACCGCGCCTGGCTGTCCGGTGGCGGGCGAGATGCCGGCCTGGGTGCAGAAGGCGGTGTCCGAGGTCGAGGGCGTGAAGGACGTGAAGGTGAACCTCGTGTTCGACCCGCCGTGGGACATGTCGCGCATGTCCGACGAGGCCAGGTTGGCGCTGAACATGTTTTGAGCCTTTCCCGTCACCCCCGGCGCAAGCCCAATGGTGTCCAGGAAAAGTCGTGATGGGAGGGGAAAGGGACTGAAATCGCAAGAGGTAGTCAAAGAGAAAAGACGAAGAGGCTTGTATGGGAGCCGCCTCTTCTCGTCATCCCCGCGAAAGCGGGG
>JALVFB010000375.1 GCA_027030295.1 Hyphomicrobiales bacterium | reverse complement strand
GGAAGCGCGCATGCTCGCCGCCACCACCGGCGCCGAGGCACATTCGGCAGCGCGCGTGCTGGACGCGAAGAAGCTGATGGACATCCAGCGGCTTGTGCGCCACATGCCGGTGGGCGAGATGGTGGCGAACGCCATTCTCGACGTGGTGCGCGCCGCCCGCCCCGGCACGCGCGAGGCCGACGAGTTCATCGACCAGACGGTGGCCTGGGGGCCGGGGCCGCGCGCCAGTCAGGCGTTGATGCTGGGGGTGCGCGCCCGCGCCCTGCTCCACGGACGGCTGGCGCCGTCGCTGGACGACGTGCGCGCGTTGCTGAAACCCGTGCTGCGCCACCGCATGGCCATCGGTTTCGCCGCCCGCGCCGATGGCGTCACGCTGGACGACGTGCTGGACAGGCTGGCCGAACGCATCACCTGAAACCATGCATTCACGCACAGGAAAACAGCCACCCGTGAAACCTCGCGCCGAGGCGCTGGCCCAGGCCCTGCCGCCGCTGTTGCTGGCGGCGGAACGGGTGGCGGAGGTGGCGATGCATGGCGTGCATGGCCGTCGCCGCGCCGGGCCGGGCGATGCCTTCTGGCAGTTCCGCCCCTATGCCCCGGGCGATGCCGCCGCCAGCATCGACTGGCGCAAGTCGGCCCGCGCCGAGCGCCTGTTCGTGCGCGAAAACGAATGGATGGCCGCCAACACCCTGTGGCTGTGGGTGCAGCGCGACGCCGGCATGCGCTGGCGCTCCCATCTGGCACGCGAGGACAAGCAGCACCGCGCCCTGCTGCTGGCGCTGGCGCTGGCGCGGCTGGCGCAACGCGCCGGCGAGCGCGCCGGCGTCATCGGCGCCCCCTTCGCGCCGGATCACACCCGCGCCGCCTTCGAGCGCATGGCGCAATATTGGCTGACCCGCGACGAGGAAGCCACCGAATCCGCCAGCCTGCCGCCGACCGTGCCTTTGCCGCGTTTCTCGTCCGTGGTGCTCGTTGGCGATTTCTTCGCCGCGCCGGAGGAGCTGAAGCGGCGCATGGTGACGCTGGCCGCCTCCGGCGTGCGCGGGCACCTGTTGCAGGTGGTCGATCCGGCGGAAGAAACGTTCCCCTATGAAGGCCGGGTGCGCTTCACCGACATGCAGGGCAGCCGCCAGTTACTGAGCGAACGGGCGGAAGACCTGCGCGCCGCCTATCAACGCCGGCTCGCCACCCTGCGCGTGGAACTGGCCACGCAGGCGCGGCGGCTGGGCTGGACGTTCGCCGTGCACCGCACCGACGCGCCGCCGCAACAGGCGCTGCTGGCGCTGTGGGCGCGGCTTGCCGACACCCCGCTGGCGGCGGGCACGCGCGATGCAAACATGAACGAATCGGGAGGCGCGGCGGCATGATGGCATGGCTGGCGCAGCTGTCCTTCGCCACCCCGGCGGCGTTGTGGGCGCTGGCGGCGCTGCCGCTCATCTGGCTGCTCCTGCGCACCACGCCGCCACGCCCGCGGGAGGTGCGCTTCCCACCCTTCCGCCTGCTGGAGGGGCTGCGTGACAGGCGCCGTCAGCCGGCCCGCACCCCCTGGTGGCTGATGCTGTTGCGCATGGCGCTCGCCACCACCCTCATCCTGGCGCTGGCCGGACCGCGCCTCTTGCCGCGCGCGCCGCTGGCCGAGGCCGGCAACGGCCCGTGGCTCGTCGTCGTCGATGACGGCTGGGCGGCGGCCCGCCACTGGCCGGCCATGCGCCGCACCCTGCACGAGCTGCTG
>JALVFB010000374.1 GCA_027030295.1 Hyphomicrobiales bacterium | reverse complement strand
TTCCTTCAGCGCACGGATGGCTTCCCGCGTGCCGTGATGCAGGTGGAAGTCCAGCCACTTGTTGGTGTGGCCGGAGGTCTTCTTGCCCTCGCGCTTCGGATTGAACGGCTTTTCCCGCTCGAAGACGATGTGCACGTTCTGGATGCCGAAGGCGTCGCAACTGCGGAAGCTGGCGGCGGCGTTGTGCGGGTCGTGGATGTCCTCCAACACCACCGCCGCATCGAGGTCGCGCAAATGCGCGATGCGGGTGAATTTCGCGATGCGCCGCTCGGTGGGCATGGCCGTCTGACCCTCGTGCCGCGTTGCCGGATTGCGCGGCAGACGTTGCCGCAGGATGCCCCCCGACGCAAGAGGAAGGCGGCGGCCGGGCCACGCGAAAATCTCAGGCGCTCACGTTCACGCGCTGGAAGCGGTTGTAGAGCATGAACGGCAGGCCGCTGAGCAGCACGTCCAGATGCTTCAGGCTCTGATAGAAGCCGTTGAGCGAAAGCCGCGGCAGCGCCGTCAGATGATCCAGGTGTTCCGGATACAGATGCCCCTTGCGGGTGGTCACGGCCACGGAAAAGCCCAGCTTGCGGGCCAGGGCGAATTCGCGCGGGCCGGCGGAATCCGGATCGCCATAGGGATAGGCCAGCGTGCCGACCTTCACGCCCAGCCCGTCTTCCACGTGGGCGCGGGAGGCCGCCATTTCGTAATGGGCCTCCTCCTCGTCCAGCCGCGCCAGGGCGTGGTGGTGTTCGGTATGGGCGCCGAAGCCACACAGCGGGTCCGACGCCATTTCGCGCAGTTCGTTCCAGTTCATCACCAGCTCGCGGCACAGGCCGTGCACGTCCACCCGGTGGCGCTCGCCAAAACGCATGACCCAGGTGCGTTGTTCGTGTTCGTCCATGTAGCGCACCAGTGGATACAGCCGTTGCCAGGCGGTTTTCTTGCGCAACAGCGTGTTGGTGGGCAGACGCGTGGGCAAGTCCGGCAACAGGGGGTGCACCTCGTCGTTGATGGCGATGGCGCGCTCCAGCACTTCCCACCACAGTTCGCCCTCGCCGTCGGCGAAGGACGGACAGACGAAAATGGTGAACGGACAATCATGCTTGCGGAATACCGGCCAGGCGTGCTCGCGGTTGTCGCGATAGCCGTCATCCAGCGTGAAGGCGGCGAAGGGACGCTCCGCCCTGCCCTCTCGCGCCGCTTGCAGGCGCCGCGGCACCTCCTGAAGCGGCACCAGGTCATAGCCCTGCTGCTTCACCAGGCCAATGGCGGCGTCGAGAAAATCGGGCGTCACCGACAGGCCGCCATTGGGGCGGAAACGAGCCGCGCCGTCCTGCGCTTCGCAGATGGGCCGCACCCGGTGCAGCATGAACACCACGCCCGCGCCGCGACAGGCGTTGCGCCCGGCGCGCGCCAGGCCGGAGTGGTGCAGCAAGTCCAGAACCGTGCGATACAGACGAGACATCTTTCGGCCCCCCGCTCTTGCATGTCGTGTTGACACATCATGCCATGGGCGGGTTGCATTCCGTTTAATCCGACACCGTCGATTGCGCACGATTTCGTTCAGGGTTCGTCAACGATATGACGCCAAGATGCATGAAGAGCCCCCCACCGCCCCGCGCCCCCGTTTTTCCCGTCACCCCGGCGAAAGCCGGGGGCTCGTGCCGCAACCTCATGCGCTTGCAGCTCGAGATTCCGGCTTTCGCCGGAATGACGTATTGAATTCGGGAGGGACGCGGGGCGGTTTCACCGGTC
>JALVFB010000373.1 GCA_027030295.1 Hyphomicrobiales bacterium | reverse complement strand
GTCCTGGGCCATGGCCGCGCCCGCCTCGCCGAAGCCGCCAAGGATGACGGAGATGAACGAGCGGTTCATGGCCTTGCACATGATGTAGGAGAGGATGGCGCCGGAGGAGCCGACCAGCGCGCCGGTGATGATGAGCGCCACGTTGTGCAGCGTGAAGCCGATGCCGGCCGCCGCCCAGCCGGAATAGGAGTTGAGCATCGACACCACCACCGGCATGTCCGCCCCGCCGATGGGGATGATGAGCAGCACGCCCAGCGCCAGCGACACCAGCACGATGAGCCAGAAGGCGGCATGGCTCTCGCCCATCACGAACGAAACGATGAGGAACACCAGCAGCAGGCCCAGCGCGATGTTGATGACATGGCGCATGGGCAGGATGGTCGGACGCCCCGAAACCAGCCCCTGGAGCTTGGCGAAGGCCACCAGCGAGCCGGTGAAGGTAATCGCGCCAATGGCCACGCCGAGGCTCATTTCCACCAGCGAGGCGGTGCGGATGCTGCCCGGCGCGCCAATGCCGAAGGCCTGCGGCGCATAGAGCGCGGCCGCCGCCACCAGCACCGCCGCCAGCCCCACCAGCGAGTGAAACGCGGCGACGAGCTGCGGCATGTGGGTCATGGGGATGCGCCGCGCGATCACCGCGCCGGCGCCGCCGCCAATGGCCAGCCCGACGATGATGAGCGCCCATGTCAGCGCACCGAGCGACGGCAGGATCATCAGCGTGGTGAGAATGGCCAGCGCCATGCCCGCCATGCCGAGATAGTTGCCCATCTGCGCCGTGCGCGGATGCGACAGCCCGCGCAACGCCAGGATGAACAGCCCGCCGGAGACGAGATAGAGCAGAATGACCAGTTCCTGCGACATCGGGCGCGCCCCCTCAATTCTTCTTTCTGAACATGGCCAGCATGCGCTGGGTCACCAGGAAGCCGCCGAAGATGTTCACCGCCGCCAGAATGAGCGCGATGAAGCCGAAGGTGACGGCGGCGCCGGAATAGAGCGCGCCGGCGCCCACCGCCAGCAACGCGCCGACCACGATAACGGACGAGATGGCGTTGGTGACCGACATCAGCGGCGTGTGCAGCGCCGGCGTCACCGACCACACCACGTAATAGCCAACGAACACCGCCAGCACGAAGATGGCGAAGAGATAGATGAAGGGATCGGCGCCACCATGCCCCAGCGCCGCGCCGGCGGCGCCAGCGGCGGCATCGGCGACGGCGCCGCCCTTGGCCAGCACCTTTTGAGCATATGTCTGCGCGGCGTCGGCGGCGGCCGCCGCCTCTTCCGCCGCCTTGCGCGCGGCCTCGGCGGCGGCGCGCGCCTTTTCCACCATTCCCTGCACGTCCTGCATGGCCATGTCCCGCTATCGTGTCATTCCTGTCATCCGGTGTGTTCCGGCTTGCGCCTGGCATGTCAAGGGGCATGCCCGCCTGCGGCGGCGGCCCTTCGGGCCGCCCTTGACATGCCAGGCGCAAGCCGAAAGCATCGTGCCGCCTCCCCCTTCCGGACAGAAAAACGGACGTGTCCGTTTTTCTGTCCGGAGGGGGGAGCGCGCATCATCCCGTTGTGCCTTCCTCTCCCGCCTGCCCCTTCAGCTTCGGGTGCACCAGTTCGCCGTCGCGGGTGAGCAGCGTGCCGGCGATGATCTCGTCTTCCACATCCACCTTCAGCGCGCCGTCCTCGTCCACCAGCAGCTTCAGGAAATTGCGCAGATTGTTGGCATACATGGCGCTGGCGTCCTTCGGCACGCGCCCGGCCATGTTGGTGTAGCCGATGATGGTGACGCCCTTGTGCTCCACCACCTCGTTGGGCCGGCTCAGTTCGCAGTTGCCGCCGCGCGCGGTGGCCAGATCGACGATGATGGCGCCGGGCTTCATGCTCTCCACCATCTCCCTGCTGATGAGCTTCGGCGCCGGGCGGCCGGGGATGAGCGCGGTGGTGATCACGATGTCCATGTCCCTGATGTGTTCGGCCACCAGCGCCGCCTGCTTCTTCTTCTGCTCTTCCGTCAGCTCCTTGGCGTAGCCGCCCTCGCCGGCGGCGGCCAACTCCTCCAGGAAGATGAACTCGCCACCCAGCGAGCGCACCTGTTCGCCCGCTTCCGGGCGCACGTCGGTGGCGGAAACGGCGGCGCCCAGCCGGTGCGCCGTGGCGATGGCCTGCAAGCCGGCCACGCCCGCGCCCATGACGAACACCTTCGCCGGCGGAATGGAGCCGGCGGCGGTCATCATCAGCGGAAAGATGCGCGGAAACGGCTGATGCGCCTCGATCACCGCGCGATAGCCCGCGAGCGAGGCCTGCGAGGACAGCACGTCCATGGCCTGCGCGCGGGTGATGCGCGGAATCAGCTCCATGGAAAAGGCGGTGATCTTCCGCTCGTTGAGCCTGTCGAAGAAACCGCCCTCCCGCCACGGGTCGAGCATGCCGATGAGCGCCGCGCCCTCCTTCATGTCGGAGAGCAACGACTCTTCCGGGCGACGCACGGTGAGCACGATATCCGCTTCCCGCACCGTGGCGGCGGCATCCGCGGCGATGCTCGCGCCCGCCTCTTCGTATTCGGCATCGGGGATGAAGGATTTCTCCCCCGCCCCCTTCTGCACCGTCACTACGTGCCCGGCCTTCACATATTCCTTCACCGTGGCCGGGGTGGCCGCCACGCGCGTTTCATCACGTTCCGTTTCCGTCGGGATGGCGATTTTCATCTGCGGCATTCCCTGCTTGGCCGCGCCGGGGCGGTCGTCTTCCGGCCCCGCGCGCATTCCGGCATTTCAGAGAGTGCCTATGCCAGCGCGCGCGCCAGCGCAAGCCCCGCGGGGTCAATTTTCCCGTTTTTCACGCTCTTCGCCGAAGATGAAGTGCGCCAGCGCACGCCCGCCCAGCGCCTCCTCCTCCAGCGCCGCCAGATCGAGCTTCTCTTCCGCCGCCAGCACCGCCTCCAGCTTCGCCTTCGTCTCCGGCCGGCGCGGCAGGAACAGCGAGCAGGTGTCATCGCAGGGCCTGGCGGAGGTGCGCTCGGTGCCGATCTTCCGCGCCAGATCGATGATCTCGCGCTTGTTCATGCCGCACAGGGGGCGCAACACCGGCAACGTCGCGGCGGCATCGATGGCGCGCATGTTCTCCAAGGTCTGCGAGGCCACCTGCCCCACACTCTCGCCGGTGATCAGCGCCAGCGCGCCGATTTCCGCGGCATAGGCGCAGGCCAGCCGCATGAAGGAGCGGCGCAACAGCACGATGCGCAGCCGCTCCGGCGCGTGCTCGCGAATGTGCTCCTGAATGGGCAGCACCGGCACCAGCGCCAGCGTCAGCCGCCCCTGAAAGTCCGACAGGCGCCGCGCCAGATCCTTCGCCGCCTCCAGCGCCTCGTCGGAAACCAGCGGCATGGAGTGAAAATGCACCGGATGCGCCTTCACCCCGCGCTTCATCATCAGGAAGGTGGCCACCGGCGAATCGAACCCGGCCGACAACAGCGGCACCGCGCGCCCCGAGGAGCCGACCGCCAGCCCGCCGATGCCCGGTTCCTTCACATAGGCGATGATGGCGTGTTCCAGCACCTCCACCTGCAGCGCGCGCCGAAACCCGCGCATGGCCGCCTTCAGCGCCCCGTCCGGCGCGGCGCGGAAGACGGCCGCGGCGAACGCCCGCTCGATCTCGGTGGAGTTGAGCGGAAAACGCTTGTCCACCCGCCGCGCCGAAACGCGAAAGGTATGGCCCAGCAGCCGCTCGACGAATACCGGCGCCAGCGCTTCCAGCGCCTCCATGCTCTTTTCGGCCACCTCGGTGAAGCCGAAATAGGCCACGCCGGGAAACAGCGACAGCGCCGCGCGCAACCTCTCGCGCCAGTCGTCGGGCAGGGCCGCGCCGGCCTCGCGCGCCTCGATGAAGATGCGCCCGCGGGCGTTGCGCGCCCGCAGTGGCAGCCCGCGGGCCTTCAGCATGTCGTTGAGATTGCGCACCAGCTGGCGCTCGAAGTCGGCGCGGTTGCCCCCTTTCAGCGCGATTTCGTCGTAATGGACGATGGCCAGCGGCGTGCTGTTCGCTTGCGATTTCATGATGCGGCAACTCTTTCAGGCGCGAGCTTGCGCTTCCATATTGTATCAGGGGACGGGCTGCAATGCCTGAAACGTCAGACAAGACGATTGAAGGGAGCGGAAACGATGCAGGAAGTGAAGAAGCGCAATTACCGCCGCCAATATGGCGCCTCGCTGTGGCACTGGTGCAGGAACTGCGAGGACTTTCCCACCTCCAACTACACCATCCGCCATTTCTCGCCGCACTACGGCGACCTGTGCCCGAAGTGCAAGGAGCTGGAGGACGCGGGTTCCTGCGAGGAGGCCTGAGCCTGAATACGGTTCCCGCTTTGCTGGAGGCGACCGGTCGCGGTCGCCTCTTTGCGCATGCGCACGGTGGTGCCATATAGGATGAAGGGATTTTGTCCAGCCCGGCGTCAAAACCGCCCCGCGCCCCCGCCCAAGCCCTTGTTCTTCACAATTGGGGGTTGGGCGGGGGCGCGGGGCGGTGGGAGGCCCACACAGAAAATCCTGGAGGGGAGATGAAGGTCGGCGACACCCATTACCGCTCCATCTGGTTCGATGACGACGCACGGGAGGTGCGCATCATCGACCAGCGCTGGCTGCCGCACGAGTTCCGGGTGGTGGCGTTGCGCACGCTGGAGGATTTCGCCGCCGCCATCCGCGACATGTGGGTGCGCGGCGCGCCATTGATCGGCGCCACCGCCGCCTGGGGCGTGGCCGTGGAGATGCGCCGGGACGCATCGGATGCCAATCTCGCGCACGTGACGGAAGCGCTGCTCGCCACCCGCCCCACGGCGGTGAACCTGCGCTGGGCCATCGAGCGTATGCGCCGGCTGCTGACTCCTCAGCCTCCGGAAAAGCGCGCCGCCGCCGCGCGGGCCGAGGCGCAGGCCGTCTGCGACGAGGACGTGGCCATCAACGAGGCCATCGGCGAGCACGGCCTGAAGCTCATCCGCGACATCGCCGCGAACAAGCCCGCCGGCGAGCCGGTGCACATCCTCACCCACTGCAACGCCGGCTGGCTGGCCACCGTGGACTGGGGCACCGCCACCGCCCCCATCTACAAGGCGGACGCGGCGGGCATACCCGTGCATGTGTGGGTGGACGAGACGCGCCCCCGCAATCAGGGCGCGCACCTCACCGCCTGGGAAATGGCCTCGCATGGCATTTCCCATCACCTGATCGTGGACAACGCCGGCGGCCACCTGATGCAGCGGGGCCGGGTGGACATGGTGATCGTCGGCACCGACCGCACCACGGCCTGCGGAGACGTGGCCAACAAGATCGGCACCTACCTGAAGGCCCTGGCGGCGCACGACAATGGCGTGCCGTTCTACGTCGCCCTGCCGTCTCCCACCATCGACTGGACGCTGTGCGACGGACGCGACATTCCCATCGAGGAGCGCGACCAGGACGAGGTGCGCAAGGTCTGGGGCCGGCTGGACTCGGGCGCGGTGACCCAGGTGCGGATCTGCCCCGATGCGACGCCCGCCGCCAATCCGGCTTTCGACGTGACGCCGGCGAAATACGTCACCGGCCTGATTACCGAGCGCGGCGTGTGCGCCGCCGGCCGGAAGGGATTGCTGGAGCTGTTCCCCGAACATGCAAGGGAGGCGCGTGATGACTGAATTCGTGCTGGAGAGCAAGGCGCGGCATGCGGTGTGCAGGACCATGCGCGAGCTGAAACGGATGGGCCTGAACCGCGGCGCGGAGGGCAACGTCTCGGTGCGTTTCCGCGATGGCTTTCTCATTTCGCCCACCGGGGTGGTTCCGGAAGACATGACGCCGGGGCAGGTGGTGTTCATGGACATGAACGGCAATCATTCCGGCGCCTGGAAGCCGTCGTCGGAATGGCGCATGCATCTCGCCATCTACCAGACGCGGCCGGAGGCCCAGGCGGTGGTGCACACCCATTCCGATTACGTGATCGCGCTTTCCTGCCTGCGCGAACCCATTCCGCCGTTTCACTACATGGTGGCGGTGGCCGGCGGCAGCCTCATCGACTGCGCGCCATATGCCACCTTCGGCTCCGAGGAGCTGGTGGATCACATGCTGAAAGGTCTGGGCAACCGCAAGGCCACGATGCTGGCCAATCACGGGCTGATCTGTTTCGATTCGACGCTGGAGAAGGCCGCCTTGCTGGCCCAGCAGGTGGAGGCGCTGGCCCGGCAATACATGATCGCCCGCGCGGTGGGCGAGCCGAAGCGCCTGTCGGACGAGGAAATGGCGCGGGTGGTGAAGAAATACGCCGTCTACGGCCAGTCGGGGGCGGGCAAGGGCGAGGCTTGATCACGGGCATGCGAAAAATGGCCTGACCGATCTTTAAGTTGTCCTGCCGCCATGCCTGCGCTAGAGCAGGCGGCGGGGGAGAGAAACCGGCGCGGGAAGCCCTTGCTGGCCACCGCGCGGAAAAAGAACACGGCCCGCGCATGTTCAATTATCTGGCCAATCCGAACCGCTTCCTGCGCGTGCAGCAAAGGGTGCAGCCCTTTCTGCTTGCGGCGACGGTGCTGGTGCTGGGCTACGGCCTGTATCTGGGCCTGTTCGTGGCGCCGCCGGACTATCAGCAGGGCGAGACGGTGCGCATCATGTTCGTCCATGTGCCCGCCTCCTCGCTGGCCCTGGGCATCTATGTGTTCATGGCCGTGGCCCACGCGGTCGGCTTCATCTTCCGCCATCCGCTGGCCGACGCCGCCGCCAGGTCGGCCGCCCCCATCGGCGCGGTCTATGCCCTCATCTCGCTGGCCACCGGCGCGCTGTGGGGCAAGCCGGAGTGGGGCGCCTGGTGGGTGTGGGACGCCCGGCTCACCTCCATGTTCGTGCTGTTCCTGCTCTATCTCGGCTACCTCGCCGTGTGGCAGGCGGTGGAGGAGCCGCACCGGGCCGCGCGCATCGCCGGCATCGTGGCGCTGGTGGGCGTCATCAACGTGCCCATCATCAAGTTTTCGGTGGAATGGTGGAACACCCTGCACCAGCCCTCCTCGCTGTTGCGCAAGGGCGGCCCGGCCATCGACCCGTCCATCCTCACGCCGCTGCTGTGGTGCATGGCCGGATTCGCCCTGCTGTTCCTGACTCTGATGCTCTATAACCTGCGAGCGGAAGTGCTCTCGCGGCGGCTGCGCCAGATGGAGCTGGCCCAGGCCGGAGCGGCGGCGTAAGGGAGGGCGGGTTTCATGGAAATGTCA
>JALVFB010000372.1 GCA_027030295.1 Hyphomicrobiales bacterium | reverse complement strand
GCTGCGCGCGGTGCGGGCCGTGAGCTGGCTGCTGGCCTCGGAGCTGGGCGCGCTTGGCATCAACGCCGACGCCCTGCCGGTGCTGGACGTGCCGGTGGAGGGCGCGCACGACATCATCGGCGACCGCGCCTATGCGCGCGATCCCGGGACAGCGGCGTTGCTGGCGCGGGCGGCCGTGGCCGGACTGGCGGCGGCGGGCGTGGCGCCGGTCATCAAGCACATTCCCGGCCATGGCCGCGCGCGCGCGGACAGCCACCAGGAACTGCCCGTCGTGGACGCCCCGCTGGCCGCGTTGCGGACGCGCGATTTCCTGCCCTTCGCCGCGCTGGCGGATGCCCCCATGGCGATGACGGCGCACGTGGTTTATACCGCCATCGACGCCGGCAACCCCGCCACCACATCGCCCAGGGTGATTGCCGACATCATCCGCGGCGAGATGGGCTTCGACGGCCTGCTGATGAGCGACGACCTGAACATGCAGGCCCTGTCCGGCCCGCTGGCGGCGCGGGCGGAAGCGGCGTTGAATGCGGGCTGCGACGTCGTCCTGCACTGTTCCGGCATCCTGGAAGAAATGCGTGAAGTCGCCGGCGTCTGCCCGGCGCTGACAGGCCGGGCGCTGAAGCGCGCGGAGGCGGTCATGGCCTTCACCCGTCCGCATGGCCTGCCGCCGGATGCGGAGGAAGCCGAGGCATGGCGCCTGCGGCTGCTGGAAAGCGCCTGACCTCCGGTGCGCGGGAAGGGACTTGACCAGCCGGCGTGCATCCCCAACATCGGGGGCAAAACGCATGCACGTGCACGGGAGCTTGAAACCATGAGCGCGAACATCACCCTCAGCGAGGCCGCCGCCAACCGCATCCGCGAGATTCTGGCCGGGGAACCGGGCAAGGGCGCCCTGCGCGTGGCCGTGGTCGGGGGCGGCTGCTCCGGATTTCAATACCAGTTCGACATCGTGGAAGGCCCGGAAGCGGGCGACGAGGTGATCGAGGCCCATGGGGCGACGGTGGTCGTCGACCGGGAAAGCCTGCCCTTCCTGCTGGGCGCCACCATCGATTTCGAGGACACGCTGGCGGCGCGGCGTTTCGTGGTGAACAATCCCAACGCCACCAGCTCCTGCGGCTGCGGCGTGAGCTTTTCCATTTGATCCTGATTTTCCCGAAATCCGGCAAATCATGTGGTATTTTTGCAACACGAACATGAGAATATGAGAATATTCTGAAGATTCCCCTTCCGGTCGAATTTCCGCCACCTTTTGCGTCTGTCTGACACCCGCCTCACGGGTGGAGGGTCGTATGCGGCTGACGAAGCGGCGTCCTTCACCCCGCAATTTCAAACCCGGAGGCAATGCGTCGGGAGCGGTGCGAACCGCTATCCGCAAGGATGTTTGCGCGCCTGCCTGGCGGCCCCATGGCCGCATGGCGCGGAAACACGAGAGGAGAGAAAAGGTCATGAAGACATTCGCAAGACTGGGGGCGATGCTGGCGCTGGGCGCGGCGATGCTGCTGCCGGCGCTGACCACTGCGCAGGCCGGTTTCTCGCGGCCGCAGGCGCGGTTCAACTTCGTCTCGGCCAGCGCCGCGAAGGCGGCGAGGAAGCGTGCCGCCGCCAGCAAGGTCAGACGGGTGCGCGGCGGGCGCGTGGCGTCCGGCGCGCGTGGCGCGGGCTACGCGGCCTGCCGGTCGGCGGCGCGCAAGCTGGGCGTGCCGGTGGCCACGGCGCTGGCGGTATGCCGGCTGGAGAGCGGCTTTCGC
>JALVFB010000371.1 GCA_027030295.1 Hyphomicrobiales bacterium | reverse complement strand
GCTATCTGTTCGAACCGCGCCTGCGTGCTTTGCTGCCAAAGGAGCGCCGCTTGCCGCTGTTGTGGTTTCTCGTCGGCCAGCCGCAAGCGCTGAACGCGCAAGAAGCGTCGGCCCTGCTGGAACGGGCGCAGACCGAAACGCCCGCCGCGCTGGAAGACCTCCGCTCCACTCTTTCCGCCACGGAGCACGCCGCCGCCATCGCCCGCATCCACGCATACATCGCCGCCGGCGACATCTACCAGGCGAACTTCACCTTTCCGCTGCGCCTTCACTGGCGCGGCGCGCCGCTGGCGCTGCTCGCCCACCTGCTGCGCCTCCAGCCGGTGGCGCATGCCGCCTGCCTGCAGGACGCCGATTTCACCATCGTCTCCGCGTCTCCGGAAACCTTCATCATGGTGAAAGGCAACGCCATCCGCACTGTGCCCATGAAAGGCACCATCCGCCGCGACCCCGATCCTGCGCGCGACGCCCGGCTGGCCGAGGCCCTGCGCCATGATGCCAAGAACCGCGCCGAGAACCTGATGATCACCGACATGGCGCGCAACGACCTCGGCCGCATCTGCCAGATGGGCAGCGTGCGCGCGCCGCGCCTGTTCGCCATTCGGAGCTGGCCGACGGTGCACCAGATGGTCTCCGAGGTCACGGGCGAATTGCGCCCGGCCACCGGACTCGAAGCGCTGCTGCGCGCGCTCTTTCCCGCCGCCTCCATCACCGGCGCGCCGAAAATCCGCGCCATGGAAATCATCCGCGAACTGGAAAAGGAACCGCGCGGCATCTATTGCGGGGCCATAGGCGCGCTGTGGTGGGACAAAACGACCGACCTGCCGCAGGCGCGCCTGTCGGTTGCCATCCGCACGCTGGAGCTTTCGCCGGACGGCTCGGGGCGCTGCGGCGTAGGCTCGGGCATCGTCGCCGATTCCCGCGCGAGGGAGGAATACGAGGAATGCCTGCTGAAAAGCCGCTTTCTGGAAGATGCGACGACGATCTGCGGCTGATCGAAACCATGCGCTGCGCCGCCGGTTCGGGGCGCTGCTTCCTGCTGACGGCGCACATGGAACGTCTACGCCGCTCCGCCGCCGCGCTGGACTTTTCCTGCGACATGGCGCGGGTGCGCGCGGCGCTGAAGGAGTGTTTACGCACGCTCGATGCCGACGAGAGCCGGCTCTACCGCGTGCGCTTGCTGCTGGCGCGCGGCGGCGTCGTTTCCATTACCGCCACGCCCCTGCCCCACCCACGCCCGCGCACGCCTTGGCCGGTCGTCATCGCGCCGCAACGGGTGGACGGCACGGACGCCTTACTGCGCCACAAGACCACCCGCCGCGCCGTGTTCGATGCCGCGCTCAAGCACGCGCGGGAATGCGGCGCGCGCGAAGCCCTACTGCGGAACGAGCGCAGCGAGATCACCGAGGGCGCGTTCACCAACGTCTTCCTGCGGCGTGGCGGTCGGCTGCTGACGCCGCCGCTGTCCTGCGGCCTGCTGCCCGGCACATTGCGCGCGGCCTTGTTGCGCAAGGGCTGGGCCGAAGAAGCCGTGCTCACCCCGGACGATCTGCATACCGGCCGCTTCTTCATCGGCAATTCCGTGCGCGGCCTTATCCCGGCCATGCTCGTGGAGTGATACCAGGCTGCGCAATGGTTGACCGGTGAAGCCGCCCCGCGCCCCCACCCAGGCCCTCGCTCATAATCTGGGGGCAAGCGAGGGCGGGTGGTGGGTGATCCACTGGCTTCACACATCCAGATTCGCCACGTTCAGCGCGTTCTCGCGAATGAACTCGCGCCGCGCCTCCACCGTGTCGCCCATCAGCTCGGAGAACAATCGGTCGGCCTCGTCCAGCTCGTTGATCTTCACCTGAAGAAGTGAGCGCGCGTCCGGGTCCAGTGTCGTCTCCCACAGCTGCTCCGGGTTCATCTCGCCCAGCCCCTTGTAGCGCTGGATCGACAGTCCCTTGCGCCCGTGCGCGAACACCTCTTCCAGGAGCTGCAACGGCGAGTGAATGACGATCTCTTCCTCGCCGCGCTTCAGTGTCGCCGGGGCGTCGAACACCTCGCGCAGGAAGTCCGCGTGCTGCGCCAGCCGGCGCGCCTCGTAGGAGGCCAGCAGCGGAATGTCCAGCGTGTATTCTTCGCGCACGCCGCGCACCTCGCGCCACATGGTCACGCCGCCGTCCTCGCGCACATCGGCCTGCCAGCCGCGCTCATATTCGTCCGACACCGCATCCAGCCGCCTGACCAGCTCCGCGGCCAGCTCGCGCAGCCGCGCCTTGTCGTTCACCACCTCCCCGCCAAACAGCCCGGCGATGGCCGCCTGCTCCAGCACGAAGCGCGGATATTTCTGCGGCATGGCCTCGATCAGGCGTTTCACCTGCCGCGCCTCGTCCACCACCGCGCGCAGATCGGCGCCGGTGCGCACCTCGCCGGAAGCCAGCCGCAACGCCGCGTCCTCCGTTCCGGCTTCGATGAGGAAGTTTTCCAGCGCCTCGTCGTCCTTCAGATACATCTCCGTCTTGCCGCGCGTCACCTTGTAGAGCGGCGGTTGCGCGATGTAGAGGTAGCCGCGCTCGATGATCTCCGGCATCTGCCGATAGAAGAAAGTGAGCAGCAGCGTGCGGATGTGCGCGCCGTCCACGTCGGCATCGGTCATGATGATGATCTTGTGATAGCGCAGCTTGTCGATGTCGAACTCCTCGCGCCCGATGCCGGTGCCCAGCGCCGTGATCAGCGTGCCGATCTCGTTGGACGAGAGCATCTTGTCGAAGCGCGCGCGCTCCACGTTGAGGATCTTGCCGCGCAGGGGCAGCACGGCCTGGTTCTGGCGGTTGCGCGCCTGCTTGGCCGAGCCGCCGGCGGAATCGCCCTCCACGATGAACAGTTCGGCGCGCGCCGGGTCGCGCTCCTGGCAATCGGCCAGCTTGCCGGGCAGGGACGCCACGTCCAGCGCGCTCTTGCGGCGGGTCAGCTCACGCGCCTTGCGCGCCGCCTCGCGCGCCACCGCCGCCTCCACCACCTTCGAAACCACCGTTTTGGCCTCGTTGGGGTGCTCCTCGAACCACTGGTTCAGCTTCTCGCCAACGATGCCTTCCACCACCGGCCGCACTTCCGAAGACACCAGCTTGTCCTTGGTCTGCGAGGAAAACTTCGGGTCCGGCACCTTCACCGACAGCACCGCCGTCAGGCCCTCGCGCGCATCCTCGCCGGAAAGCGACACCTTCTGCTTTTTCAGCAGCCCGGAGCCTTGCGCATAGCCGTTCACCACGCGGGTGAGGGCGGCGCGAAAACCGGCCAGATGGGTGCCGCCGTCGCGCTGCGGGATGTTGTTGGTGAAACACAGGACATGTTCGTGATAGCTGTCGTTCCACCACAGGGCGCATTCCACCACGATGCCGTCGCGCTCGCCCGTGATGTGGATCGGCTCCGGGATCAGCGGGTGGCGCGCCTTGTCCAGGTGCTTGACGAACTCGATCAGCCCGCCGTCGTATTTCATCTCCACCCGCTTCGGCTCCGCCCCGCGTCTGTCTTCCAGCACGATGAAGACCCCGGAATTCAGGAACGCCAGCTCGCGCAATCTGTGTTCAAGCGTGTGGAAGTCGAACTCGGTGTTGGAGAAGATTTCGGCCGACGGCAGAAAGGTGATTTCCGTGCCGGTCTTGCCCGCCGCCTCGCCCACGACCCGCAAGGGCGCCACCGGCTCGCCCATGCGGAACTCCATGAAGTGTTCCTTGCCGTCGCGCCAGATGCGGAGTTTCAGCCATTCGGAAAGGGCGTTCACCACCGACACGCCCACCCCGTGCAGGCCGCCGGAAACCTTGTAGGAATTGGAATCGAACTTGCCGCCCGCGTGCAGCTGGGTCATGATGACCTCCGCCGCGGAGACGCCCTCCGTGGGGTGAATGTCCACCGGAATGCCGCGGCCGTTGTCGCGCACGGTGACGGAACCGTCCGGGTTCAGGATCACCTCGATGCGGTCGCAATGCCCGGCCAGCGCCTCGTCGATGGCGTTGTCCACCACCTCATAGACCATGTGGTGCAGGCCCGAGCCGTCGTCGGTGTCGCCGATGTACATGCCGGGCCGCTTGCGCACGGCCTCCAGCCCTTTCAGCACCTTGATGGAGTCCGCGCCGTAATCCTGGGACTTTTTCTGCTCGCTCATGTGCGTTCCGTCTTGTCGTCAGTGTGGGCGGTTCGCCCGTTTGCCCGCGCTGTCAAGGGGCATGCCCGCTTCGCGGCGGCCTTCGGCCGCCCTTGACAGCGCGGGCAAACGGGCAAAAGCTCGAATTGTCCCCGCCTTCCGGAAGAAAGGATGAACTGGTTCATCCTTTCTTCCGGAAGGCGGGGCCGGAAATACGGAATCAGCCGTTCCGAACCTGACCGTCTTCTATCACAAAAAATGCCGCCGCGCCCGCAAGATCGGCGAAAATCGCCGCGTCGGTGCCGGTCATCCACACCTGCGCCCCCAGCGCCAGCAACGCATCGAACAGCCCCTGGCGCCGCGTGGCGTCCAGATGCGCCGCCACCTCGTCCAGCAACAATATCGGCGCGGCGCCGCCAAGCGCGTCTTTCACCGCTTGCGCGTGTGCCAGCACCAGCGCCATCAACAATGCCTTCTGCTCGCCGGTGGAACACAGTTTCGCCGGCATGCCCCGTTCGGCGTGCGTCACCACGAGGTCGCTGCGATGCGCGCCGACAAGCGTGCGCCCGGCCGCGGCGTCCTCCGTCCGTGAATGCGCGAGATGCGCGCGGTAGGCATCTTCCACCTCCACCGCCGGGCTGCTCAGCAGCCGTTCTTCCAGCCAGCCCTGCATGGCCAGGTGCGCCGGCGGAAAGGCGCCGTGCGCCGCCTCCAGCAAACGCATGCCGCCGGCGATGGCCTGCACCGTCATCAGCCGCGCCGCCGCCACCGCCACCGCCACCCCGGCCAGCTGCGCCTCGATGGCGCCCAGCCACGCGCCCTGCGCGCGGTGCCGTTCCAGCAGCCGGTTGCGCTGGCGCAACAGCTTCTCCAGCGTGCTGATGCGCCCGGCATGCTCCGGATCCACCGCCAGCGTCAGGCGGTCGATGAACCGCCGCCGGTCGGAAGCCGGGCCGGTGAACAGCCCGTCCATGGCCGGCGTCAGCCACGCCAGCCGCACATGCCGCGCCAGATCGCGCGCCGAGCGCGCCTGCTTGCCGTCGATCTTCAGCGTGCGGCTGCCGGGGCTGTCCGCCGCTTCGTCGTTGGCCGCGCGCGGAGACGCGCGCCAGGCCATGCCGACGTCCACCGCGCCCGCGAGGCCGGCAAGCGAGAAGGCCGCCGCCCACTGCTCCGGCGCGCTGATGCTCGCCATGTCGGCGAAGGCCGCGCGCCGCAGGCCCCGCCCCGGCGCGAGCAGGGAGAGCGCCTCCAGCACGTTGGTCTTGCCCGCGCCGTTGGGGCCGGTCAGCGCCACCAGGGGCGCTTCGATGCCCTCGATGCGGGTGGTCGCGTGGTTGCGGAAATTGGTCAGCGTCAGCCGCCGCACGGCAAGCCGCGGCAGCGCCACCTGCCAGGGCGCGTCACTTGTGTCCGATATTGTGTTTTTATGCTGCATTTTCAAGCAGATGATTGCTCCAGCGCGGTGCGGATTTCCATGGCCGCCGCCACCGGGTCGGGCGCTTGCGTGATGGGCCTGCCGATGACCAGGATGTCCGCGCCCGCGGCCTGCGCGGCCTTGGGCGTGGCGGCGCGCTTCTGGTCGTTCAGCCCCGCGCCGGCGGGGCGGATGCCGGGCACGATGGTGAGGAAATCATCGCCCAGCGCGGCGCGGATGGCCGCCACTTCTTCCGGCGAGCACACCACGCCGTCCAGTCCGCTTTCCCTGGCCAGTGCAGCCAGCCGCAACACCGCGTCATGCGGCGGGCCGGCAAGGCCGATGGCGGCCAGATCGTCACCCGAAAGCGCGGTGAGCACCGTCACCGCCACCAGCTTCGCCCGCCCGTCAACGGCTTGCGCCGCGGCGCGCAGCATGGCCGGGCCGCCGGAGGCATGCACATTGAGAATCGCCGGCGGCGGCGAAAGCGCCAGCAGAGAGGTCAGCCCCCGCGCCACCGTGTTCGGAATGTCGTGCAGTTTCAGATCGAGGAAGACGGGCAGCCCGGCTTGCGCCACTTTCGCGTAGCCCTCAGCCCCCGCGGCATAGAACAGCTCCATGCCCACCTTGACCATGTCCACCACGCCATGCAGCCGCCGCGCCAGATCGGCGGCGGCTGCCGCGTCCGCCATGTCCAGCGCCACGCAGATGCGCGCGCGATGCTGTGCGCTGTTGCTCATGATCGCGAATCATCCCCTGTGCGCACAGGGTAGCACGCGCCGGCAACGGCCGCCTGCGCCCATCAGATCTTCCAGCCCCAATGCATGGCCACCACGCCGGCGGTCATGTTGCGATAGCCCGCGCGCTCGAACCCGGCGGAGCGGATCATGGACAGGAAGGTTTCCTGATTCGGAAAGCGCCGGATGCTCTCCACCAGGTAGCGGTATGGTCCGCCATCGCCGGTGACCTCCCTGCCCACCGCCGGAATGACGGTGAAGGAATAGGCGTCATACAGCGGCTGCAACGCCGGCACGGCAAGCTGCGAAAACTCCAGGCACTGAAACTTCCCGCCCGGTTTCAGCACCCGATGCATCTCGCGCAGCGCCACCTCGATGTGCGGCACGTTGCGAATGCCAAAGGCGATGGTGCAGGCATCGAAGGTGTTGTCGGGAAAGGGCAGGGCCTCGGCGTTGCCGGTAACGAAGGCAAGCTGCGCCGGATTGCTCTCTTCCCGCGCCCGCCGCCTGCCTTCGCGCAGCATGTCGAAGGAAATGTCGGCCAGCGTCACCCGCGTCTTCAACCCGCCGGCGCGGATGATGCGAAAGGCGACATCACCGGTGCCGCCGGCCACGTCCAGCACGTGAAAGGGCGTGGTCTTCGGCACGTGCAGCGCGGCCACGAAGTCATCTTTCCACAGCCGGTGCAGCCCGGCGGACATGAGATCGTTCATCTCGTCATAGCGCCGCGCCACCTGCGAGAACACCTCGTTCACCAGGTGCTGCTTCTCTTCCTCCGCCACTTCACGGAAGCCGAAGGAAAGCGTGCGCCGCCCGCTTCCCGCAGGATCGTCTGTCGTGTTCGAAGCCATGTCGCGCTCCCTGTTTCCCGTGCTTATACGGCCCGCGGGGCGGCGGGGCAATGCGTTAACCGATCGTTGGGATTTGCGCCGCAAACTGCCGGT
>JALVFB010000370.1 GCA_027030295.1 Hyphomicrobiales bacterium | reverse complement strand
CGGTGAAAGCGGCGGAACGGCGCGCGCGCGAGCTGGCAGGAAATTGAACCCTTCCCCAATCTTCATTCCGTCGCTTCCATTTTTTCAAGCACTTTCGCGGCCAGCCGGCGGGTGATGTTGCGCCGCTGCTCGAGCGCCGCGTCGTCCAGCGCCGCCACCAGCCGCTGCGCGGCGGAAAGCGAGCGTTCCATGCGCGGCAGCAGGTAGGCGATCACCTTTTCGTCCACGCGCAACTGGCGGTCGGCAAAGAGCTTGACCAGCACCGCGCGCAACAGATCGTCGTCCGGAGGCTCCAGCTCCACGAAGGGCATGGCGGCGAGACGGCTTTTCAGATCGGGCAGGCCCACGGGCCAGGTGGCCGGAGAACCTTCGGCGGTGAAAAGCACGAAAGCGCCCTCCTGCCGCGCCAGGTTGAGCAGGTGAAACAGCGCCGTTTCGTCCAGCGCCGCGCCCGGCATGTCTTCCAGCACCAGCCCCCCGCGTGAAAGCAGCGTCGGCACCGTGTCCACGGCCAGATCGGCGGGGGTGCATTTCAGGGCGTCGTGCTCCAGCCGCCAGATCTCGGCCAGATGCGTCTTGCCGCTGCCCGGCGGGCCGACGAGCGCCAGCGCATGCGCATCGTCCGGCGACGCGGGCCAGCGGGAAATGGCGGCATGTGCCGCCTGATTGCAGGGCGTGACGAGAAAATCCTCCCGCCCCATGCCCGGCGCCAGCGGCAGGTCGAAGGAGAGCTGGCGCGGCCGTATGGATTCAGGCGGCGGGGTGCTTCTGCGCATCGTCCTGCCCTTCGTGATCCTCGCCATGATAGAGCGCGCTGTTCAGATACTTGCGCAGCCCCCAGGAGGCGACGACGCGGATGGCCGCGGCCAGGGGCACCGCCAGCAGCAGCCCGGCGAAGCCGAACAGGTAGCCGAAGGCCATGAGCGCGAACATCATCCATACCGGATGCAGCCCGACGCTGTCGCCCACCAGCTTCGGCCCCAGGAAGTTGCCTTCCACGAACTGGCCGATTCCGAAAACGCCCGCCACCAGCAGCACCATCGTCCAGTCCGGCCAGAACTGCACCAGCGCCATGCCGATGGACAACGCGCCGCCCACCGCCGCGCCGACATAGGGCACGAAGCTGAGCAGCCCGGAGACGATGCCGATGAGCAGGCCGAAGTTCAGGCCCGCCGCCACCAGCGCCACGGCGTAGAAAGTGCCCAGGATGAGCGCCACCGTGCCCTGCCCGCGGATGAACCCGGCCATGGCGCGGTCGATGTCGCGCGCGATGCCGCGGATGACCTCGGCATGGCGGCGCGGCAGCCAGGAATCGACGGTGGCCACCATGCGATCCCAGTCGTTGAGCATGTAGAACAGCACGATGGGGGTGATGACGAGCAGCGACAGGAAATTGAACACCGCCGCGGTGCCGGTGAGCAGCGACTTCAGCACACCGGCCAGCCAGCCGGCGGCCTTGCCCGCCAGCTCGGTGGCGTCGATGTTGTCGCGCGCGCTGGTGCGCTCCAGCGCCTGCTTCAGCCATTCCGGCGTCGCCCGCTCGATGAGCATGGCCAGACGCTTGAGCTGTTCGGGCAGATGCTCCACGAACTGCCCCGCCTGCTCGGCGATCAGCGGCAGCAGCAGCAGGAAGATGGCGATGAACACGCCGATGCAGGCCAGCAGGATGAGCGTGGTCGCCAGCCAGCGCGGCATTCCCAAACGCTCCAGCGCGTCGGCCACCGGGTCGAGGAAATAGGCCAGCGCCAT
>JALVFB010000369.1 GCA_027030295.1 Hyphomicrobiales bacterium | reverse complement strand
AAGGCTCAGCACCTCCTCCACGCGCTTCTGCAGGCCCTCGGCATCCCACTTGTCGGCGTATTCGCCGGGCGGGATGTGGGTGGTCACCAGGCGCTCGATGACCTCGTTGCGCATGTCCTCGACCGTCTCGGCCACCTCCTCGTCGCGCATGATGCTCTTGCGCTGCTCGAAGATGACCTTGCGCTGGTCGTTCATCACGTCGTCGAACTTCAAGAGGTTCTTGCGGGCGTCGAAGTTGTGCGCCTCCACCTTCTGCTGGGCCTTTTCCAGCGCCTTGTTGATCCACGGATGGGTGATGGCCTCGCCTTCCTCCAGCCCCAGCTTCTGGAGCATGGCGTCCATGCGCTGCGAGCCGAAGATGCGCATGAGGTCGTCTTCCAGCGAGAGGTAGAACTTCGAGCGGCCCGGATCGCCCTGGCGGCCCGAACGGCCGCGCAACTGGTTGTCGATGCGGCGGGATTCGTGGCGCTCGGTGCCGATGATATACAGCCCGCCGGCCGCGATGACCTGCTGTTTCGCCTCCTCCACCTCGCGGCGGATTTCCTCCTCGCGGCGGGCGCGCTCCTCCGGGTCCTCGATGTCCGCCAGCTCTTCCCTGATGCGCATCTCGGCGTTGCCGCCCAGCTGAATGTCGGTGCCGCGGCCGGCCATGTTGGTGGCGATGGTCACGGCGCCGGGGCGGCCGGCCTGGGCGATGATCTTCGCCTCCTGCTCATGATAACGCGCGTTGAGCACCTGATGTGGAATGCCGCGCTGTTTGAGCATGTCCGAGAGGCGCTCGGACTTCTCGATGGAAGTGGTGCCCACCAGCACCGGCTGGCCGCGTTCGCGGCAATCCTCGATCTGAGCGATGACGGCCTCGAACTTCTCGCGCTCGGTGCGATAGACCTCGTCGTTTTCGTCCACGCGCTGCACCGGCATGTTGGTGGGAATTTCCACCACGTCCAGGCCATAGATGTCCATGAACTCCTCGGCTTCCGTGGCCGCCGTGCCGGTCATGCCGGCCAGTTTCTCATACATGCGGAAGTAGTTCTGGAACGTGATGGAGGCCAGCGTCTGGTTCTCCGGCTGGATCGCCACGTTTTCCTTGGCCTCCAGCGCCTGATGCAGGCCGTCGGAATAGCGCCGGCCCGGCATCATGCGGCCGGTGAACTCGTCGATGATGACCACCTCGCCGTCCTTGACGATGTAGTCCTTGTCGCGGGTGAACAGCTTGTGGGCCTTCAGCGCCTGGTTCACGTGATGCACGATGGTGACGTTTTCCGGGTCATAGAGATCGGTGCCTTCCTTCAGCAGGCCCTCGCGGCGCAACAGCTCGGCCATGTGCTCGTTGCCCTGCTCGGTGAGCGTCACCGCGCGCATCTTCTCGTCCACCTCGTAGTCTTCCGGCGTCAGCTCCGGGATGAGCCGGTCAACCGCGCGGTAGAGGTCGGTGCGGTCTTCGACGGGGCCGGAGATGATGAGCGGGGTGCGCGCCTCGTCGATGAGGATGGAATCCACCTCGTCGACGATGGCGTAGTAATGGTCGCGCTGCACCATCTCCTCCAGGTGATATTTCATGTTGTCGCGCAGATAGTCGAAGCCCAGCTCGTTGTTGGTGGCGTAGGTGACGTCAGCGGCGTAGGCCTCGCGGCGTTCGTCATCCTCCATGCCGTGCACGATGGTGCCGACGGTCAGGCCAAGGAAATTGTAGATGGGCCCCATCCATTCGGCGTCGCGCTTCGCCAGATAGTCGTTCACCGTCACCACG
>JALVFB010000368.1 GCA_027030295.1 Hyphomicrobiales bacterium | reverse complement strand
CGGTGCCACAGGCAGGGTCCGCAATCGTCCGCATCGGCTCTGGACGCATGCAGGCGACCATCGCCTTGATCAGCGAACGCGGCGTAAAGTACTGACCGGCGCCGGATTTGGTGTCTTCCGCGTTCTTTTCCAGCAGCCCTTCATAGATGGTTCCCTTGGTGTCGGCGCCGAGCATGACCCAATCGGTGTCGTTGACCATATCGACCAGGCGGGAGAGCTTGGCCGGATCCTGGATCTTGTTCTGCGCCTTGGTGAAGATCTGACCGAGCATCCCTTTCTTGTTGGCCAATTCTCGTAGCAACGTGATGTAGTGACCTTCCAGCTCCGCGCCCTTCTTGGCGCGCAAGCTGTTCCAGTTGTACTCTTCCGGAATACCGACGTCGCGGTTATAGGGCGGCTTGCTGTATTCATCAGCCATCTTGAGGAAGATGAGATAGGTCAACTGCTCCAGGTAGTCGCCATAGCCCACCCCGTCATCCCTGAGGGTGGTACAGAAACTCCAGACTTTGGAGACGATGGTATCGGCGTTCATCTATTTCCTTCTTCCAGTTGATGTAAAATAAAAAAATATCATAACTATCAATGCATTAAACAAAACAAACGAAGGATTGGCGTTGTTTTAATGGTCGAACAAGCACTTCTTATTTATACCTGGATCTTGCGGGCAATCGTGCGACTGCCTGCAAGATCTAGGTTATAATTAGCGCTATGAAAACAAATTCGCTCGCCAATACCAATCCCTTTCTCAAAGAGAACAAAGCGTTCATGCGCCGAGTGCGCAGCCTTGCCAGTTCCACGGCGATTGAGACCGGTGAATCGGTACAATCTATTGAGAAAAAGGTTATTCAACTTCGCTCCTCAAAGCATCGGGTAACACTTGCCTGACCAGCCTCTTCATCGGCTCGTAGTCATCCAACCCTGCCTGAATCGCTGAAAAATAGCGCGCTTTCTCTTCATCCCAAAGAGAGAAATCAAGCTCCGGCTTGCCTGCTTGCATAGCCATCACGTTGGCCAGTAAGCGCGAAAGCCTGCCGTTACCTTCACGAAACGGGTGAATCAAAATCAGCTCGACATGTACAACCGCAATGGCTTCGACGAGCTGCTCATCCGTCATGCCAACACAGGGCGTATAGCGGGAGAGAAACTCATTATCGAGGGTATCCATTAGCCGATCGATCTGTGCCGCGGATGCGAAATGAAACGCCCCCTTTCCCATATTGACCGAGCGGAACCGCCCAGCCCAGCTATACACATTACCCAACCAACGGTAGTGCCAATCCTTGAGGTCCGAAGCTGTAATCCGTTGATCCACTTCAACCTCCTGCGGAATCACATCATAAAGCTGAATGAGCAGATCCAGCTCGATTTCATCCATTTCATCCGCATCCCGGATACCCAGTTTGTTCTTGAGCACCAAATCATTCGACCCCGGTTCAAACCGCGCCTCGGGGTTCCCGGTTGTATTGTAACGATCAGCGTTCATGAACGGGCTTTCCTCCGCGCTGTTTTGGTTGTTTTTGGTTTCTTCTTTGCTGCCTTGGCCTTTTTGGCCCTGGCTGCGGCTTCCTCTTTTTCTTTGGCAATGCGTTCTAACAGGACAGCGGCGGGTTCATCAGAAGGGTCTTGGGGAACCAGCTGGCCGGAGAAGGCTTTTTTCAGGATGGATTGGCGGAGGGATTCTGACATTCGAAGCGATTTATCAATGTCGCTTTCAAATGAATCAAGAGTCGACATCTTTTCTTCAAGAAGAGTGATTATTTG
>JALVFB010000367.1 GCA_027030295.1 Hyphomicrobiales bacterium | reverse complement strand
TCGACCCCAGCATCATGGCCAGCACCACCAGCGCGGAAAGCGCGCCGATGGCGGCGGCCGGCCAGCCGAAGGCCAGCCCGACCATGAACAGCGGCGCGGAAACGAGAAAGAAGATGACCAGGGAAAAAAGCGATGGCGCGGTCAGCCCGGCCATGAACACCGCCGAGAGCGCGCCGCCGGAAACGGCGATCACCAGCCAGGGCATGGAATGCCCCCGCCCCGACGGCGTGGGAATAGTGCCGTCCGGTCCCGTTGGCGTGTTGTCGCGATCCGTCACTTCTCACGCTCCCGCAGGCGCGCGGGAACGGCCGGACGGCATGCGGCAAATGATGAAGGATTGCGGCATGACGGCTGTCCCCGGTTGCCGGGTTAGAGACGGGGCCGGCCAGGTGGCCCGCCCGCCCCAACCTTGAAAAAGGTTTCGCGTATTACTGCACCACGAAGGGCAGCAGCGCCAGAATGCGCGCGCGCTTGATGGCCTTGGCCAGCTCGCGCTGTTTCTTGGCCGAAACGGCGGTGATGCGCGAAGGCACGATCTTGCCGCGCTCGGAAATGAAACGCTGCAGCAGGCGCACATCCTTGTAATCGATCTTCGGCGCGTCCTTGCCGGAGAACGGGCAGCTCTTGCGGCGGCGGAAAAACGGTCTGCGAACCGGTGCGTTCATGGTTCAGGTCTCCTGCGATTCGTTGGTGACTGGTCGCTGTTCCTTGGGTCAATGACGGCGACGCCCGCCGCGCTCGTTTTCGCGCATCATCACGGACGGGCCTTCCTCCGGCTCGTCCACGCGCACGGTGAGGAAGCGGATCACGTCATCGGAGATGCGCTCGATGCGCTCCAGCTCGTCCACCGCCTCCGGCGGCGTTTCCAGATTGAACAGCACATAGTGGGCCTTGCGGTTCTTGCCGATCTTGTAGGCCAGCGGGCGCAGCCCCCACTTTTCCACCTTGGTCACCTTGCCGCCCTTGTCCTCGACGACCTTCTTCAGCTCGTCGATGACGGCTTCCAGCTGCGCCGGGCCAAGATCCTGGCGCATCAGGAACACGTGCTCGTAATATCGCATGTGGCCTTTCCTCTTGCTCATGGCACATCCCGCCATGTGGTTTTCCGATCATGCAACCTCCCGGCGCGGAGCCTCCCGCCGGCCCGGGAAAGGCCTTGCGGACTGGCTTGAGCGGGGACTCTCCGGCGGTGCGCGGCCGGGCTGGGAAAATCGGCCCTTCCACGGCGATGCGCGCCAGCATGGGGCGCACACCCCGCCATCAGCCCCCGACCGGGAGCGATGCACGCGCCCTGATATGCCAAAACGCGGCATGATGCAAGGCGATGATGTCCGAAAAAGCGCATGCCGGCCTTGCGGCGGCGCCATGTCGTGGGCTATTGACCGAAAGTGGCGGCGCACCTATGTTGCGTGGCGCTTTCCGGCGCGCAAATGCGCCTGGCGTGGGCCCGTAGCTCAGGTGGTAGAGCAACTGACTTTTAATCAGTTGGTCGGAGGTTCGAGTCCTCCCGGGCTCACCAGCAAAGTCGGGCGCCCAAGCACTCTGCCACTCATCCGCAAGCGTGCGGTTTCCAGCCCGGTTTCACAGATTTGCGCGAGCGGAAGAGGCTGGTGCAAAACTGGAACATTGACGACGCAACTCTTTGCCTTTTTGCGTTTGTTGCATCATACCAAGATGCGCAATGTCTGACCGGTGAAACTGCCCCGCGCCCCCACCCAAGCCCTTGTTTTTCATAATTTGGGGGTTGGGTGGGGGCGCGGGGCGG
>JALVFB010000366.1 GCA_027030295.1 Hyphomicrobiales bacterium | reverse complement strand
GACAATGCGCGCGAGGTGCTGGTGCGCGATCTGCCGGTGCGGCTGTTTCACTGGTCGCTGGTGGCGGCGGTGGGCATGGCGCTGCTCACCGGCTTTCTAGGCGAAGAGAACATGCTGACCGTGCACGTGTGGGCCGGTCAGGCGGTGGCGGTACTCGTTCTCTTTCGCATCCTCTGGTGGTTCACCGGCGGGCGCTACAGCCGCCTTTCCGCCTATCCGCTGCGTCCGTCGCGGGTGATCGCCCATCTGCGCGGCCTGCTGGCCGGGCGTTCGCCGCTGACCGCCGGACACAATCCGGCGGGCGCCTGGATGATCATCATTCTCATCACGCTGCTTTTCGCGCTCACGCTCACCGGCGTCATCGCGCTGGGCGGCGAGGAAGACCTTGGGCCGTTGCGCGCCTTCGTGAGCTATCGGCTGGGCGATGCGGTGGCGGAGGTGCACGAGGCGCTGGCCTGGCTGCTGCTGGTGGCCATCGCCGGACACCTGGCCGGCGTATTCATGGAAACAGTGATCTTCCGTCACCCGCTGCTGAAGGCCATGACCCGCGGCAGGATGCCGGTGCCGTCGGAAAAGGCGGAACGCGGCACGCTGGCCCTGCGCGGGCTGGTGGTGTTCGTGCTGGTGCTGGCCTTTTTCCTCACCGTGTGGAACGGCCTCTCGGCCATGCCGGACAGCCGCTGGCGGCCCATCACCTATCTGGACGCCTACCTGAACAACTGTGGCGACTGCCACCACGCCCATCACCCCTCGCTGCGCACGGCGGACATGTGGGAACGCATCGTGCGCGGACTTGAGGATCATTACGGCGAGGACGCCACCGTGGGCCGTAAGACGGAAGAGGAAATCCTCGCCTTCCTCAAGGCCAACGACGCGACACGCTTCGATACCGAGGCGGCGGTGCGCCTGGGCCGGGTGGAAGCGCCGGATCTGCGCATATCCTCCGTGCCGTGGTGGAAGAAGCGGCACGAAAGGATTGCGAAGTCCGTGTTCTCATCCCCGGCGGTGGGATCGCCCGCCAACTGCAACGCCTGTCATCGCGACGCGCAGACCGGGCGCTTCGACGATGCGCAGATCCGCATTCCGCAGGAGGCGCGCGCCGCCGCCGGGCAGAGCTGAAACGATTACGCAACTGACCAAAACCGCCACAAGCAAAGGAGGAAGACCATGATCAGGAAAACGCTCATCGGCGGACTGGCCATCGCCACACTGTTTGCCGCCGGCGCGGCGCTGGCCGGCAGCCCGCAGGAAATGCTGAAGCGCTACGAGGTGGAGGCGAAGGCGGCTGGCATCTTCCCGGAAGGCGGCTTCTCCGCCGAGCGCGGCAAGGCCTTCCATTACGCGAAGCACAGCGGCGGCAAGCCGGCCACGCCGTCGTGCACCACCTGTCACACGGATTCACCTCTGAAGCCGGGCAAGACGCGCACGGGCAAGGTCATCAAGCCCATGGCCCTGTCGAAGACGCCGGATCGCTATTCCGATCTGGAGAAGGTGGAAAAGTGGTTCCGCCGCAACTGCAAGAGCGTTCTGGGGCGCGAATGCACGCCCGTGGAGAAGGGCGATTTCATCACCTTCATGATCAGCCAGTGAAAAGCCCGCACAACTAGGAGAAAGGAGGAGAGCCATGAAGAAACACTACATCACACTGAGCGCCGCCACGGCGCTGCTGCTGACCGCCGGATTGAGCGGCTCGGCGCTGTCCGACGAGCGTTATCCGCCGGTGACCGACGAGGTGACAAAGAAGGAATGCGGCGAATGCCACATGGCGTTTCAGCCC
>JALVFB010000365.1 GCA_027030295.1 Hyphomicrobiales bacterium | reverse complement strand
GGGCACCAGGTGCGGCGTGAAGTTCACCACCACATCTGACGGCGCCATCCCGGCGGCGCGGGCCAGTTCCTGCTCTATCTCCGGCGCGTGGCGGTGGCTGGCCACGCCATAGGGCGAAAGCCCCTCGCCCGCCTCGCAGAACAGGGTGTTCAGTTTCAATCCGCGCCCGGCGCCGGAAACGCCGGACTTGGCGTCGATGATGAGATCGTCCAGCGCGATCAGCCCGGCCTTCACCAGCGGCAGCAGGGCCAGCAGCGTCGCCGTGGGATAGCAGCCCGGGCAGGCCACCAGGCGCGCCTTGCGGATGTCCTCGCGGTTGTGCTCGGTCAGACCATAGGCGGCCCCGGCCAGCAGCTCCGGCGCGGCGTGCTTGCGGCCATACCATTGCTCGTAGGTCCGCGCGTCCTTCAGGCGGAAGTCGGCGGAGATGTCGATGATCTTCACATGCTCCGGGATGGACAGGATCACGTCCTGCGCCGTGCCGTGCGGCAGGCCGACGAAGGCGGCATCCACCGCGCTCCAGTCCACTTCCTCGTTTCTCACCAGGTCGGGCAACTCCTCGCCCGCCAGGTGCGGCCACACCTGGGCCACCGGCTTGCCGGCGTGGGTGTTGGCGGTGAGCGCCACGATCTCGATGCCCGGATGCCGCGCCGCCAGGCGGATGGCGTCCGCGCCCGTGTAGCCCGACGCGCCGATGACGGCCACCCGCACCTTGTCCTGTGTCATGATTCCGCTCCCGCTCGAAGGATGTTTGCGGCACCTATACTGCGATTGCCCCGGCAGGCCAAGCGGCGCAACCTTATCAGAATCCCGCCATCTGTCTCGGCAGCCAGGTGGCGAGTTCCGGAAAGGCCACGATGATGGCCACCGCCGCGCACATCAGCAGGAAGAACGGCAGCGCCGCGCGCGCGATGAACAGGATGTCGCGCCCCGTCAGCCCCTGGATGACGAACAGGTTGAACCCCACCGGCGGCGTGATCTGGGCCATTTCCACCACGATCACCAGGTAGATGCCGAACCAGATGAGGTCCAGCCCCGCCTGCTCCACCATGGGCAGGATGACCGAGGTGGTCAGCACCACCACCGAGATGCCGTCCAGGAACATGCCCATGACGATGAAGAACAGCGTGAGCGCCGCGACGAGCGCGTGCGGCGAGAGATTGAAGGAGCCGATCCACGCCGCCAGCTCGCGCGGTATGCCGGTGAAGCCCATGGCCACGGTCAGGAAGGCGGCGCCGGCGAGGATGAAGGCGATCATGGCGGAGGTGCGCACCGCGCCCATCAGCGCCTCGGTGAATGTCCGCCGGTCCAGGGAGCCGGAAAGCCACGACAGCAGCAGCGAAAAGACCACGCCCAGCGCCGCAGCCTCCGTCGGCGAGGCGATGCCGGCATAGATGCTGCCGATGATGGCGGCGATCAGCGTCAGCACCGGCAGCAAAAAGCGCAAGGCCGCCAGCTTCTCGCCCCAGCTCGCCGCCCTTTCCGCCCGCGGCGCGCCATCGGGGTGCAACAGCGCCCAGATGATGACGTAGCCCATGAACAGCGCCACCAGCACCAGACCGGGCAGCACGCCGGCGATGAACAACCGGGCGATGGACTGGTCCGTGGCCACGCCATAGACGATGAGGATGATGGACGGCGGGATGAGCAGACCCAGCGTGCCGGAACCGGCCAGCGTGCCGATGCTCATGCGTTCGTCATAGCCACGTTTCGCCAGCTCCGGCAGGGTCATGCGGCCGATGGTGGCGGCGGTGGCGGCGGACGATCCGGACACGGCG
>JALVFB010000364.1 GCA_027030295.1 Hyphomicrobiales bacterium | reverse complement strand
CTCCGCAAGGGACGAGCAGGACAAATCATACCAAGATGCATGAAGAACCACCCACCGCCCCGCGCCCCCACTTGGGCCCCCAAATTATGAAAAACAAGGGCCTGAGGGGCGCGGGGCGGTTTCACCGGTCAACCTTTGCGCAGCCTGGTATCACACAGGGAAAGAAAGCGCGCGGCGGCGAGAAATTCGTCGCGGCGGGCGGCGAGTTGCCGGGCGGCCTGTTCGTCCTCGCCCCACAGTTCCATGTTCCAGCGCTCTTCCAGCGTCGCCGCCGTCCAGGCGTCTTCCGCCGAAACCGCGCCGTGCGCCACCGCCAGCGCGATCGCCACGGAGCGGGTGAGCGCGGCCATGGAGAACAGGGCCACGAAGGCGAAGGGATCGGCGGCCTCGCAGGGGCGCATCAGCGCCGCGACGGCTTGCCGCGGTTGCGCCACCGGCATGACGCCCTCGGCCAGGTTCAGCCGCGCCCCCAGCACATCTTCCACCCAGCGCAGCAGCGGGTCCCAGCTCTGACGCTGACGTTCGGCCAGCCCCGCCTGCGACGCCCCGGCGCGGTAGCACAACAGGTCGTGCTCCGCCAACTCGGCCAGGTGCGCCTGCAACACCGCGCGCTCGGGCCCGGCGGCCCTGTCGATGGCGGCGTTGGCGAAGCCCGTCATGGGCATGGCGGCGGGATCGATCTTCTCGCCCTGCGCCCGCCACTCCGCCGCCGCCGCCTCGGCCAGCGCGCGGGTGGGCAGCACGAACGGGCGCTTGAGCGGCGTGCGCAAGGGCTTGTCGTCCAGCAGCACGGCGAAGCCGTCCCTCTCAGCGGCCACCGTCACCTGCCTGTAGAAGCGGCGGGGCAGGGGGCGCTCATGGCGCTCGCGCACCAGCTCCTCCAGCCGTTCCGGCGGCAGTATGGGGCAGCCGTTGCCCAGTTCATCCCGTGGCATGGCGCGCTTTCTCCCGAGAGGGCAACAGATCGTCCAGCATCCCCGGCACATGGTCGAAGGCCTCGGCGATGGCCGCCGCACCGGCGGCCTTCAGGGCATGGGGCGGATGATAGCCCCAGGCCACGCCCACCGGCAGCGCCCCGGCGGCGCCGGCCATTTGCATGTCATAGCGCGTATCGCCGATGAGCGCGCTGCGATGCGGCTCGGCCCCGGTTTCCTCCAGCGCCCGCAGGACCATGCCCGGATGCGGCTTGGACGGCGCGTCGTCCGCCGTCTGCAGGGTGACGAAGAAATCACGCAAGCCCTCGCGCTCCAGCAGCACTTCCAGCCCGCGGCGCGACTTGCCGGTGGCGATGCCCAGCAGCACGTCGTCGCGCCCCGCCAGCCGCTCCAGCGCCTCGCGGGCGCCGGGAAACAGCGGCTCGTGAAAGTCCGGCTCGTGACGCAATTGGAAAAAATGCCGCTTGTAGGCTTCCTCCAGCGCGCGCAGCGTTTCCGGCGAGGTTTCCTCCGGAGCCAGCGCCGCCACGGCGGCGTGCAAGGACAGGCCGATGATGCCGCGGGTGGCCGCATCGCCGGGGTAGGGCACGTCCGCTTCCGCGAACGCCCGGCGCATGGCCTCGGCGATGTTGTGGTGGCTGTCCACCAGCGTGCCGTCGCAGTCGAAGAGAATGAGCCTCATGCCTGGTTTTCCCGACCGAAGAATTCGTCAAGCGCCGTCCAAAACAGCGCGCGTATCTCGTCGCGCTCCATGGTGATGTCATGGCGCGCCTTGTGCAGGAAGGTGGCCTTGATGTTGCCGACCTCGCGTGCCAGCCGGCGCAGCGCCTCCGGGTCCACCAGCCG
>JALVFB010000363.1 GCA_027030295.1 Hyphomicrobiales bacterium | reverse complement strand
CAAGAGGGCATGCGCCGGGCGCATGTGCGCGATGGCGTGGCCATGGTGCGGTTCCTGTGCTGGCTGGACGAGGCAGCGGCGGATGGCGCCGTGGACGAGATCGGCGCGGCGGTGCGGCTGGAGCAATTCCGCATCGACACGGCGGAGGCCATGGGCGAGCCGTTGTTCGATCTTTCCTTCGGCACCATTTCCGCCGCCGGGGCGCACGGGGCCATCGTGCACTATGCGGTGACCACGGAAACGAACCGGCGGCTGGTGCCGGGCGAACTGTATCTCGTCGATTCCGGCGGGCAATACATGGACGGCACCACGGACATCACGCGCACGGTGTTCATCGGCCCGCCGGAGATGGCGCCGACGCCGGAGCAGAAACGGCATTTCACGCTGGTGCTGAAGGGGATGATCGCGCTGTCGCGCGCGCGCTTTCCGGAAGGTACGAACGGCGCCAACCTGGACGCGCTGGCGCGGCAGCATCTCTGGCGCGCCGGACTGGACTATGACCATGGCACCGGGCACGGGGTGGGGTGCTTCCTGAACGTGCACGAAGGGCCGCAGAATATCTCGCGGCGGGGGCGGGCGGCGTTCAGACCGGGCATGATCACCTCCAATGAGCCGGGCTATTATCGCGAGGGGGAATACGGCATTCGCATCGAGAACCTCATCCTGTGCATGCAGGCCGAAGTGCCGGAGGGGGGCGAGCGGCCGATGCTGGGGTTCGAAACCATCACGCTGGCGCCCATCGACCGGCGGCTGACCGAGGCGGCCATGCTCTCGGCGGAGGAACGCGGGTGGCTGAATGCCTATCACGCGCGGGTGCGCGAGGCGCTGTTGCCGCATCTGGAGGAGCTGGACAAGAAGGCCGCGGCGTGGCTGATACGGGCCACCAGTCCCATCGGCGCGGAGGAGATGGCATGACGAACGACAATCCCGGCTGGCATGGCACGACGATCCTATCCGTGCGCAAGGGCGACAAGGTGGTCGTCGCCGGCGACGGGCAGGTGAGCCTGGGACAGACCGTCATCAAGCACACGGCGCGCAAGGTGCGGCGGCTGGCGGGTGGGCAGGTGCTGGCCGGTTTCGCAGGCGCCACGGCGGACGCCTTCACCCTGATGGAGCGGTTGGAGGCGAAACTGGAGCAGCATCCGGGGCAGCTGGTGCGGGCCTGCGTGGAGCTGGCCAAGGACTGGCGCACCGACCGGTATCTGCGCCGGCTGGAGGCGATGATGATCGTGGCCGACGCCGCCAACACGCTGGTGCTGACCGGCACCGGCGACGTGCTGGAGCCGGAAGGCGGGGTGGCGGGCATCGGCTCCGGCGGGGCGTATGCGCTGGCGGCGGCCCGCGCGCTCATGGACACGCAGATGGATGCGGAGGCCATCGCCAGGCGGGCCATGGCCATCGCCGCGGACATCTGCGTCTATACCAACGACCGGCTGGTCGTCGAGACGCTGGAGGCTTCCTGAAACGCCGTGGTGGCTCTCGCCGGTCGATGGCGATGGGTGCGGTTTCACCGGTTTCCCCAAACGCAAGTCGGTTTCAGCCGTCGCTCTGACGGATCGCGCGCAGGGCGGGGGCGAAATTGCGCGCCGGAATGGCCAGAGGGGTCGACGAAGCCTTTCCCGCGGGCGGGCAGAAGTGGCCCTTCCGGCTCCGGGCGGCCACGATGCCCAGCAGGCGCGGAAGGCCACGCCCGTCCGGCGCGACCAGCGCCTGTCCGGGGGAGAGAACGGGGGCGGCGCAGCGCAGGGAGAGAGCCTTCTGGTCGGCGGCCTTGCGCACGGTTCG
>JALVFB010000362.1 GCA_027030295.1 Hyphomicrobiales bacterium | reverse complement strand
ATGAAGGCAATAGTGTTGGGCATTGCATCGGCCCTGCTGATCGGTGGGTGCGCAACGACGTCTACCGGTAGCGCCGGGGCTGTCGATACCGCTACAGATGATGCGGCAGCGGCCGCCCAGGCAGACCAGGTGATCTACAAGATCCAGCCGGGAGACAAGCTTTATATCTCGGTCTACAACGAGGAAGACCTGCAAAAGGATATCGTTGTGCGACCGGATGGAGGGATTACCTTTCCTCTCATTGGCGACGTTCAGGCGTCCGGCAAGTCCGTGTCACAGTTGCGAGACGAGATTACGTCCAGGTTGTCGGAGTATATACCGGATGCGACGGTCTCGGTTTCGCTGAAAGAAGTGATCGGCAACAAGATCTTCGTGCTCGGGCAGGTAAAGAACCCGGGCGAATACGTGCTGACGGGCGATATTGATGTCCTGCAGGCACTGAGCATGGCTGGCGGGCTGACGGCTTTTGCCAACAGCAACAAGATCAAGGTGCTGCGCAGGGATCCTGCTACCCACAAGAAGACGGTGATCCCATTCAGCTACAAGAAGGTAATGCGTGGCGAAGACCTGGAGCAGAATATTACGCTGCGAAGTGGCGATACGGTCGTAGTGCCTTAGTGGTCAGATAACCAACCGAGAGCGGATATCAAGAAAATGACTCCAGCCACCCTGATCAGGACGATACCCGGATTGATGCTAGCGCTCTTTGCCAATGGTGTTGAAGCCGACTGGCATGTCGAGCCGTTCGCAAGGGCATCGGTGTTGTTCGATGACAACATTCGGTTTTCCAGTTCCGATCCCACGGCATCGACGGGTTTCTTTACCGAAGCCGGGGTCGACTTCAAGAACGAGAGTGACGCGATCAAGACCAGTGTGCGTCCTCGTATCGTCTACCGCGGCTATGTTGAAGATTCCGATCTCGGCTCGTTCGACCAGTTTCTCGACTTTTCGACGACTTCTTTTGGCGAGCGCAGTGATCTGGGGTTGAATTTGAGATTCGCCAACGACAGCACACTGACCAGCGAGGAGGAGGATTCCGGTATTACCTTCCTCGACAAGCGCCGTCGCTTCGTATCGATGGAGCCGAGCTGGCGGTACCTGCTATCGCCATTGACTTCGGTAAAGGTCCGCTACCGGTTCGATGGCACGCAATATGAGGACTCGGGAGAGTTCGGCCTGAATGACTATGATTTTCAGGTGGCAACGAGTGATTTCGAGCGGCGCCTGACGGAAGACAAGGATTTCGTCGTTCGAGCGTACTATCAGAGATACAACGTTGTAGAGCTTACAAACAAGGCGACCAGTACTGGTCTCGAGCTGGGGTACAAGCAACGGTTTACACCCCAGGTGAGGAGCTCCTTTTTTATTGGGGGGGTGTCTACAGAGTCGACGATTGCCGGCAAGACCGATAACAGCAGTGGTGTCTCGGCAAGCGTGAATATTGCCTATGATGCGGAAAGAATGCATCTGGATGCGCGGTACGAGGCCGGGGTTGCACCAAGTTCGACCGGTGAGGTTTTCTTGCAGAATCGTTTGGTTGGAAATGTTCAAGGCAATATTTCCGCAAAACTCTCGTGGGGTATTGGGGTGACCGTTCAGGATCGCTCGACGATTAATGACAATTCGACCCAATCAGATCGAATATACTTTCGAATCGAGCCTGGCTTGGGCTGGAAGTTGAATCGTGAATGGGCGATTCGGGGGAGATATACGTATGCGGGCGAAAGCCGGGAGAATGATGACGTCAAGAGAAACCAGGTCTATGTGGGCGTCGAGTATCGCAAAACCGC
>JALVFB010000361.1 GCA_027030295.1 Hyphomicrobiales bacterium | reverse complement strand
GGAAATCTTCGACAATCTGCGCAAGCCGAAGCCGTATCTCGACCGCCTGGGCTTTCACATCCCCGACGTTTACGAACCGGCCTTCGGCGTTTCCGGGCTTGATCGCTACCGCGCCGCCATCGCCCACATGGCCGCGCACGCCCTCTGGACGCGCCCCTTCGTCGCCGACAATTTCAGCCCCTTCCAGCATCTGGCCATCGAAACCTTCGAGGATGCGCGTGTGGAATGGCTGGCCATGCAGCGCTATCCCGGCCTGCGCGCGCTGTGGCTGACAATGCACCCGCGCCCCGAACCGGACGCCTGCCCGCAGGGATATTCCTGCATCCGCCACAAGCTGGCCATGCTCTCCCACGCCCTGCTGAACCCGGCGCACGGCTACGACGACCCGATGATCGGGCGTTACACGGCGCTGTTCGCCGAACGCATGGCCGCCGATCCGCATGACACGAAGATCGCCCCGGAGCTGGGCGTGAAGTGGCTGACGGAGAACTACACCCACGATTTCCGCTCGCCCAACATCTGGTTTCAGGACACCGAGGTGCCCTACCGCGACGACAACCGTTACCTGTGGATCTTCCTGGAAGACACCGACGACGAGGACGACTTCCACTCCGACCACGGCGCCCGCGATCATGTGAAGGGGCCGGCCGCGCCGGAGGACGGCATTCCGCCGAAGCATTATCCTGAATGGGACTACACGGCCCAGACCTACCGCCCGGACTGGGTGACCGTGTTCGAGCGCATCCAGCCGGCGGGCGAGGCCGCCTGGATCGACGAGCTTCTGAAAAAGCACGAACTGCTGGCGCGGCGGCTGAAGAAGATCGTCGATCTGCTGAAACCCCAATTGCGCCGCCGCGTGCGCTATCAGGAAATGGGCGACGAGCTGGACGTGGACATGGCCGTGCGCGCCGCCATCGACCTGCGCATGAACATCGCGCCCGACCCACGCGTGTTCCAGTCATACGAACAGCACGGGCGCGACATCGCCATGTTGCTGCTCATCGACCTGTCCGAATCTGTGAAGGAGAAGATCCCCGGCGGCGACATCACGCTGCTGCAACTGGCGCAGGAATCCACCGCCCTGCTGTCGGAGGCGGTTCAGACGCTGGGCGATCCCTTCGCCATCGCCGGTTTTCATTCCAACACCCGCTTCGAGGTGCGCTACACCCACTTCAAGGGCTTCTCCGAACCCTGGGGCGAGGCGGCGAAGGCGCGGCTGGCGGCCATGGAGGCGGGGCTTTCCACCCGCATGGGCGCGGCGCTCAGGCGCGCCGGCGAGGATTTGCGCAAGCGGCGGGAGGAAAAGCGCATCCTGATGATCCTCACCGACGGCGCGCCGCACGACATCGACGTTCCCGATCCGCAATATCTGCGCGAGGACGCGCGCAAGGCCGTCATCGAGTTGCAATCGGAGGGCATCTCGCCGTTCTGCATCTCGCTCGATCCGAGGGCGGATGAATACGTCACCGACATCTTCGGCCAGACGGGCTACACCGTCATCGACCACATCGAGCGCCTGCCCGAACGCCTGCCGGCCCTGTTCCTGAGCCTGACGAAATAGATGGAACGCGCTCCCCTCCTCAGCGCGGCGCGGCCAGCCGTTGCAGCAGGCTCAGCAGCCGCTCGCGCTGGCGCTCGGTCAGCGCCGCCAGCGCCTCTTCTTCCGCCGCCGCCAGCAGCGGCGCGGCCCGCGCCAGCAGCCGCCGCCCCTTGGGCGTCAGGAACAACAGCAGGGCACGCCTGTCCTTCGGGTCCGGCGCGCGGCGAATGAGCGCCCGCGCTTCCAGCCGCGCGGCCAGCTCCGCCATGCTGGAGCGATCCGTGCCGGTGCGTCGCGCCAGCTCCACCTGACGCACGCCGCGCTGCCCTTTCAGCGCCTGCAACGCCTCCACCTGCAGCGGCGTCAGCTCCAGCCGCGCCAGCTGCCGCCGCTGATGGATCAACAGCGCCTGATGCGCCTGCCGCAACAGAACGTGCAGCGCCGGCGGCCGCGCCGCCGTCTCCCGCGCCACATTGTCCTGTCCTGCCGATTTGTCCCTTGCCCGCATGCCAAAGTCATAGTAGCGTCATTTTGTCACCGGTGCACGCCGTTCGGCGCCCCACCTGCCGCACCGGCCCGGGTCGCGTGAAACGAAAACAACACCGCGCGGCCACAGCATGATCCGATTGTGAGGAGGGAGAAGAGATGTTGCACAGGCGTCAGATACTGATGGCTTCCGTTGCCGCCGCCGCACTGCTGCTGGCCGGCGCCACGGCCCAGGCGGAAGACTGCACCATCACGCTGGGTGCGGCGGTGTCGCTCACCGGCAAGTATTCCACCAACGGCAAGCACACCAAGAACGGCTACGACCTCGCCATCAAGGTCATCAACGACAAGGGCGGGGTGAAGGTCGGCGGCAAGACCTGCAAGCTGGCGGTGAAATACTACGACGATGAATCCACCCCCGCCCGCGGCGCGGCGCTGGCCGAGCGCCTGATCCAGCAGGACGGCGTGAAATTCATGCTCGGGCCGTATTCCTCCGGCCTGACCAAGGCCATCGCGCCGATCACCGAGAAGTTCAAGGTGCCCATGGTGGAAGCCAACGGCGCCTCGCGCTCGCTGTTCACCAAGGGCTACAAGTATCTGTTCGCGGTGCTTTCCACCTCCGAACAGTATCTTCAGTCGGCCATCGCCCTGGCCGCGGAAAACGCCGACAAGATGGGCAAGAAGCCCAATCAGATGACCGTGGCGCTGGCCATCGAGAACGATCCCTTCAGCCAGGACATCCGCGCCGGCGTGATGGACGATGCGAAGAAATACGGCATGAAGATCGTCATCGACGACAAGCTGCCGAAGGAACTCAACGACATGTCCACCACGCTGACGAAGGTGAAGGCGCTGAAGCCCGACATCCTCATCGTCTCCGGCCACGCCAAGGGCGCGGCCACGGCGGTGCGGCAGATCGCCGAGATGCGGGTGGACGTGCCGGTGGTGGCCATGACCCACTGCGATTCGGCCAAGATCATCAAGAAGTTCGGCGACAAGGCCGAATATACCCTGTGCGCCTCGCAATGGGCGCCGACGCTGAAGTATGCCGACGACTACTTCGGCTCGGCGGCGGACTTCGCGAAGTTGTTCGAGAAGACCTATGGTTACGCGCCGCCCTATCAGGCCGCCGAATCGGCCGCCGCGGTGCTGGTTTACAAGGCCGCCTTCGAGCGCGCCGGCGCGCTGGATCCGGCCAGGGTGCGCGACGCCCTGGCGGCCACCGACATGATGACCTTCTATGGCCGTGTGAAGTTCGACGAGACGGGCAAGAACGTGGCCAAGCCGATGGTGCTCTATCAGGTGCTGAAGGGCAAATACGTGGTGGTGGCGCCGTCGAAATGGGCCGAGGCCAAGGCGGTGATACCGCGGCCGAAGTGGTCCGAGCGCAAGTAGCGACATGGCATTCGCCGGCGGTGCGCTCTCGCGGCGCGCCGCCGGGTCGAAGGTAGTCGTCCGCACTTTCCGGAAAGCGCGGACGAGGGGGGTTTCTGACCGACAACGCAAGCAAGTCAGCCGGGAGGGCGCGGTGCAGAACCTGCAACTCCTGTTTCAGGCGCCGGTGTTCAATGTCCAATTGTTTCTGGATGGCCTGTTCATCGGCGCCATTTTCGCGCTGGCCGCCTTCGGCATGGCGCTGGTCTGGGGGGTGATGAACATCATCAACGTCGCCCAGGGCGAATTCGTCATGCTTGGCGGCTTCATCACCCTGCTGGTGGTTCAGGCCGGCCTTTCTCCGCTGCTGGGCATTCCGGCGGCGGCGCTGGCGCTGTTCGTTCTCGGCTGGCTGCTCTACCGCCTCGTCATCTGGCGCATCGTCGATGGCGACATGTTCATCTCGCTGCTCGCCACCTTCGGCATTTCCATCATGATGCAGCAGCTGATGAACGAGATTTTCGGCGCCGACGTGCGCACGGCCGAAAGCGGTCTTGGCGTGTGGTATCTTTTCGATGGCATGGTCACGGTGACGCAGATCAAGGTGGCGGCCTTCGCGCTGTCCATCGTCATCGGCCTCTTGCTGTGGCTGTTCCTGAAGAACGCCCGCCTTGGCCAGGCCATCCGCGCCACCGCGCAGAACGCGCGGGCCGCGCGCATCCTCGGCGTGGACACCGACCGCGTCTATGCCGCCACCTACGCCATCAACGCCGCCCTGTGCGGGGCCGCCGGGGCGCTGGTGGTCATGGCCTGGTCGATTCATCCCTACATGGGGCTGCCCTACACCCTGCGCTCGTTCATGATCGTCATCATCGCCGGGCTGGGCAATCTCGCCGGCGTCATCGCCGCCGGGCTGGGACTGGGCGTGGCCGAGCAGTTCGCCGGCTTCCTGCTGGGCGCGGAATTCCAGCTCGCCTTCGTGTTCCTGCTGCTGGTGGCGGTGCTGGTGGGCCGCCAGATCTCGCTGGCGCGCAAGCGGCAATATCTGAAATGAGGAGGACGGCATGAGCACCCGCACCGCCGGCATCATCGCCTATGCCGCCCTGTTCGCCATCGGCCTGTTCGGCCCATGGCTGTTTCCGGCGCACCTGAGCCAGTTCTCCAAGCTCTGGCTGTTCATGGTGCTGGCCCTGTCCTGGGATCTGCTGGGCGGACAGACCGGCTACAACTCGTTTGGCAACATCATGTTCTTCGGCATCGGCATGTATGCCTCGGCCGTGTTGCAGGTGGGGCTGATCTATCCGGTGGCCGACTATACGGCGGCCAAGGGCGGCGGCACCGAATTCGTGTTCAGCGCCCAGCAGATCTATGCCGGGCTGGCGCTGGGCGTTCCCTTCGGCGGCCTGGTGGCGATGCTGGCGGCGGTGGTGTTCGGCGCCCTGCTGCTGGGCATGCGCGGGCACTATTTCGCCATCGCCACCCTGGGCCTGGCGGTGGCGACGGCGGAGCTGGCGGCGGGCTGGGACTATATCGGCGCCGGCTCGGGCATGATCGCCCCGCCGCTGCCGAACGACATCGACGGCACGCGCCTGTTCTACTATCTCAGCTTCGCGCTGGCCATGCTCACCATCGCCTTTCTCGCCTGGCTGTATGCCACCCGCTTCCGGCTGGCCATCAACGCCATTCGCGACGACGAGGACAAGGCCGAAGCCCTGGGGCATTACACGGTGCGCAACAAGATGGCGGCCTGGGCCATCTCCGCCCTGTTCACCGGGCTGGCCGGCGCCATCTACGGCAATCTTTCGCGCTTCATCGACCCGCACGACATCGCGTTCAACGCCGAGGTCGGGGTGTGGATGATCCTCATGGCCATTCTCGGCGGCATGGGCACGCTGTGGGGTCCCGTCATCGGCGCCATCGTCTTCTTCATTTCCAAGGAGCTGTTCTGGACCTACCTTCTGGGCTGGCAGCGGGTGGCGCTGGGCGCGCTCATCGTCGTCATCGTCGTGTTCTTCCCCGAGGGCATCGTCGGCTGGGTGAAGAACCGCTGGCCGCGGCTGTTCGCGCCGCCGACGGAAGAGGATTCGCCGCGGCAACCGGACAATGGCGGGGAGGCGGCCCATGCATGAGCTGCAGGCAACCGACCGTCCGCTTCTGGAGGTGAAGCACGTCACCAAGCGCTTCGGCGGCGTGGTGGCCAATCACGACATCTCGCTTTCCGTGGAGCGCGGCACCATCGTGGGCCTCATCGGGCCGAATGGCTCGGGCAAGACCACCCTGTTCAACTGCATCGTCGGCCATCATCCCATCGATGAAGGCGAGATCTGGTTCAAGGGCCAGGAAATCTCGCGCTACCGGGTGGATCACATCGCCCGCATGGGGCTGGTGCGCACCTTCCAACAGACACACATCTTTGGCAGGATGACCTGCATCGAAAACATGCTCACCTCCCTGCCGCCCGCCAGGCGGGGGTTGCGCGATCTGTTCGGCCACGGCCGGCGCGCCGACCGCGCCCGCGCGCTGGAGCTGCTGGAATTCGTGGGGCTGTATTCCAAGCGCCATCATCAGGCGGGCAGTCTTTCCTTCGGTCAGCAGAAGCTGCTGGAGTTCGCCATGGCGCTGATGAACGAGCCGGAGATGCTGCTGCTGGACGAGCCCACCGCCGGCATCAACCCCACGCTCATCAACGGGCTGGTGGACAGGCTGAGAAGGGCCAATTCGGAAATGGGCATCACGCTGCTGGTGATCGAACACAACATGCGGGTGATCATGAACATGGCCGAATACATCTATTGCCTGGCCCACGGCGAGCTGCTGGCATCCGGCCCGCCGGAGGACATTCGCAACGATCAGCGCGTCATCGACGCCTATCTGGGGGTATCGTGAGCATGGCCACGGCATCGCAAGACCAGGGCAGGCGCAAACGCCGCATCTCCGGCTATGGCGAGGGCAGCACGGAGGTGGTGCTCTCCGTGGACGCGGTGGCGGAGGAAGCGGCGCGACTGGCGGCGGAAGCGCCGTCCCCGGAGCATCTGCTGCATCTGGCCGGCGGCGAGGCGTTTCTTGCCATCGAGGAACTGCACGCCGGCTACGGGCGCATGGAAATCCTCCACGGTCTGAACCTGATGGTGGGCAAGGGCCAGTCGCTGTGCCTCATCGGGCCGAACGGCGCCGGCAAGTCCACCGTGTTGCACTCCGTCTTCGGCTTCACCACCATCACCGGCGGCGTCATCCGCCTGGGCGAGAAGGACATCACGCACCTGAAGCCCAACGAGAAGCTGAAGGACGCCGGCATCGCCTACATCCTGCAGGACAATTCCGTGTTCCCGGACATGACGGTGGAGGAGAACCTGTGGATGGGCGGCTGGCTGCTCGATGACGCGGCGGAGGTCAGGGCCCGCGCCGAAGAGGTGTTCGCCAAGTATCCGCGCCTGGAAAAGCGCCGCCGGCAGCCGGCCTCGGTGCTTTCCGGCGGCGAACGGCGGCTGCTGGAAATCGCCCGCGCGCTCATCATGCGGCCCGAGGTGTTGCTGGTGGACGAACCTTCCATCGGCCTGGAGCCGCGCTTCATCGACATGGTGTTCGACATTCTCGACGACCTGCAACGGGCCGAGGGCAAGACCATCGTCATGGTGGAGCAGAACGCGCGCAAGGGCCTGGAGTTCGCCGACATCGGCTATGTGCTGGTGTCCGGTCAGCTGGTGAAGGCGGCCAGCGGCGATGAGCTGCTCGACGACCCGGACGTGGGCCGGTTGTTCCTGGGCGGTTGATTCATTTGGGACTGTTCGGGAGGAGGAATTTTCAAATTTGAAGTGCACCGGTTGCGCCTGCAGAACATGAGGTCGCCTTCCCAATGGCCACCTTCGCTGCGGTCATTGACCCGAGGCGGCCTGTCATGGATGGATTTTCTGTCCGGGATGAGGAACTTGCTGCTTCTGGCCGGTTGCAAGCGACACTTCGCCCTGCGCTGCGGC
>JALVFB010000360.1 GCA_027030295.1 Hyphomicrobiales bacterium | reverse complement strand
CCTCCTCGTCGGCGGTGCGGGTGAGGATGCGTTTCGCCCGCTCCAGCAGGTGGCCGTGTCGCGCCATCGCCGCGTCCAGGTCGCGGCAGGCCTGCTCCAGCTCGTCCCCCGCCGGAGCGCAGGCATCCGGCGACAGCAGCTCGGCCAGCAGGTCGTCCGCCGGGGCGCGCGGCGGGTTGCACGGCGCCGGGCGTGGCGTGTGTCGCGGCCACGGGCGGATGATCTTCGCGGGCCGCGGCGGCGGCGACTGGCGCCGGCGCGCGGCATCTGGCGGGAATCTCAAGAGGGTCGCGGTCATGCCCCCTCCCCCTCGTTATCGATAGCGCCCAACGCCGAGCTGGGCGGCGGTGAGGCGGTGCTGCTCCTCGTAGGAGCCGTAACGTTCGCGCTCCGCCTCTTCCTCCTCGGCGGCCTCCAGCTCGGCCTCGTAGGCGCGGGTGCTCACGAGCCAGCGCATGACCTTGCCGTGAACGCCGTTGACGGCATCCACCAGCTCCAGCTCCTCCAGCGAGAGGTCGCGGTTCGCGGCCAGCCAGGCCTCGGCCAGCTCCTCGGTCACGTCCACCAGCCGGCCCTCCGTCGGCAGGCACAGAAAAACCCGGTCGGCGTGCTCGAAGCCGTCGTTGGCCTCGAGCGCCGCCGCCGGTGTCTCGAAGGCCTCGGTGGAGGTCTCCAGCGTGACGCCCCACTCGTCGCTCACCGCGACGAGGAAGGCGTCCTTCGGCATGGGGAAGTGTGCGCGTTGGTTCGTCATGCGATTAAATTAACCGAAATGGTGAAAAAGCGTCAAGCAAAAAATCACCAAAACGGTTATTGTCTGTTGCAGTTTGGCGGTGGCAACTTATCGGTGATGGGGAGAAGCCATGCACGAGGGGAGCGTCATGCGCTTGATGGGAGGGGTGGCGATCTTCCTGATCGCCCTGGCATTTTCGCAACCTGCCGGCGCCGGGGAGCGGCGCGAAACGCTTGCCGGAGGGCGAGACATCCTCGCGCCGCGAGTGGCGGCGCAATGCGGCGCCAAGCGGCGCTGTTCGCAGATGAAAAGCTGTAAGGAAGCCTGTTTCTATCTGCTGAAATGCGGTCTCACCCGGCTGGACAGGGACAAGGACGGTATTCCGTGCGAGAAGATTTGCTCGCGGCCTTGCAAGCGAGGCGGGTGATCATGCACTGGGCCGATTATGTTGGAATGGCGGTGACCGGCGTGCTGCTGTTAGCGGCGGTAGGGTGGTTGTTCCGCGTTTTCACAGGCCCGAACCGGTTGAAGGCGTTCTTCACATCTCTGGTGCTGGCGCTGCTGGCGCCCGTCGCCGGCGCAACGCTGGCGATGCTGCTGGGGGCGCCGGTGAAAACGCCGGGCGAAACCGGGGCAACTCCACGGCTGGCGAAGCCGGAAGGGGGGCAGCGAGCGAACAAGGTGACGGCGCGCGACGAAACCAAGACGACGCCGCCGCTCGTGGACGGCGACGCAGTGGTGAAGCGCGCAAAGGCGGCTTTCGGCAAGAAAATCAAGTCCATCAGGCGGGGAGCCACGGACGGGAAGGAGTTCATTGAAGTCATGCTGCGCCGCGAACCGTTCTCGGAAGAAAAGCGCCGCGCTTTGGGGGGCGACGATAGCCGTTATGAATGGAAATTCATGGTGATGCACTCGCCGGATGGACGCTGGTCTCTGCTTCATGTTTCCATTTACCAGGCGCGCAGCAGATTTTACTCATTAGATCAGTTCTTGGAGCCGCTTTCCAAATGGGCGAATGTCGTATTCAGCGAGACAGCATGGCCGCAAATTCCCGGCCATG
>JALVFB010000359.1 GCA_027030295.1 Hyphomicrobiales bacterium | reverse complement strand
GGCCAATGTCGGCGGCGTTCACCTGACCGGAGAGGTGGAAGGCATCCGCCCCCGGCGGCCGGGGTGGGCGCGCATGGTGCTGCGCATCCGGCGCATCGAGGGGGTGCGCCAGCGATACTGGCCGGCCAGGGTGCGGCTGGAGGTTTCCCGGAAGGGAGCGCAGAAGCTGCCCCTGCCGGGCGACGTGGTGCGCCTGCCCGCCAGGCTGCTGCGCCTGCCGCGGCCGCAGGCGCCGGGGGCGTATGATCCCGGACGCGACCTCTACATGGCCGGCATCGGCGCGGTGGGATACGCCCGGGCGCGAGACATTTCCATGGTGACGGCATGCGGCGGCTGCGGCCCATGGACGTGGGTCATGCGGCGGCTGGAACGCCTGCGCCGGACCATCGCGGCGAGGGTGCGCGCGGCCATGCATGACGAACGGGCGGCCGGGCTGGCGCTGGCGCTGATGACCGGCGAACGCGGGGCGCTGCCACGGCGGGTGCAGGACGATCTCCGCGCCGCCGGGCTGGCGCACATCCTCGCCATATCCGGGCTGCATCTGGCGCTGGTGGCGGGCGCCGTGTTCTGGCTGGTGCGGGCGCTGCTGGCGGCGTTTCCGGCGATGGCCCTGCGCTGGCCGCTGAAAAAGATCGCGGCCGGCCTGGCATGGCTGGTGGCGCTGGTCTATCTGCTGCTGTCGGGCAATTCGGTGGCCACGCAGCGCGCCTTCATCATGCTCAGCGTGGCGCTGCTGGCGCTGATGCTGGACAGGCCGGCCATTTCCATGCGCAACCTGGCGGTGGCGGCGTGGATCATCCTGATCCTCAGTCCGCACAAGGCCGCCTCGGCCGGCTTTCAGATGTCGTTTCTGGCGGTGATGGGACTGGTGGCGGTTTATGAATGGCTGAGCTGGCGACGCCGCAACCGGGAGAAGACGGTGGAACGCCATTTCATCCGGCGCTGGCCCGTCGTCTTTTTCGGCGGGCTGCTGCTCACCACCCTCATCGCCTCGCTCTGCACGGCCCTGCCGGCGGCATGGCATTTTCACCGGCTTCCCACGCATGGCCTGCTGGGCAACCTGGCGGCCCTGCCGGTGCTCTCCGCGCTGGTCATGCCGGCGGGATTGCTGGCGCTGGCGCTCATGCCGCCGGGGCTGGAACACTGGCCATTGCAGGCGATGGAATGGGGGCTGTCGTTCATGCTGCGAGCGGCGGAGGCCATTGCCGCGCTGCCCGGGCCATGGTGGCATGTGCCGCAGATGCGGGTTCCGGCCGCCATGTTCATCGCCGGCGGCCTGTTGTGGCTGGCGCTGCGACGCGACCGCTGGCGGCTGGCCGGCGTGGTGGCGGTGCTTGTCGGCACGCTGTGGCCACCGGCGCCACGCCCGGACGTGCTGGTGGAAGAGCGCGCGCGGCTGGTGGCGGTGCGCACGCCGGCCGGATTGGCGGCGACGCCGGGGCGGGCGGCGGGCTTTGCGCTGCGCATCTGGCTGGAGCGCGACGGCGATGGCGCTTCTCCGAAAGAGGCGCGTTCGCGCCCCGGCTGGCGGTGTGATGCGCTGATGTGCCGTGCCGAGGTAGGCGGATTGCGCGTGCTTTACCTCAAGGACGTGTTCTGGCGCCGGAGAAGGAAGGAACGGCGGGAAGACACGGAAACCGTGTTGCTGACCATGGCGGCGGCCTGCGATCGGGCGGATGTGGTGGTGGCGGCATTCCCCTTGCGCGGGCTGTGCCGGGGGCGGGGCAGGGTGGTCATCGACCGTTTCGATGTCTGGCGCAATGGCGCATATGCGCTCTTCTTCCAGCCGCCTCGC
>JALVFB010000358.1 GCA_027030295.1 Hyphomicrobiales bacterium | reverse complement strand
GTTGCGCACGCAGATCTGGGTGTGCGTGTGCTCGCGGATGCAGGCGCCGGGAAAGGCCCAGTCGCCTTCGGTGAACATGCCTTTCACGGTGTCCACGGGGGTGCCACTATCTTCCAATAATTGGCAGGTCTGATTGATGACCGCGCAATCCAGGCGACGGATGAGGCGATCACCATCCTTTTCATGCGCCCTGCTGTTTTCCGGCAATGGCTCGCTGCGCTCGGCATAGTCCCCCTTCAGGGCCAGGTATCCCAGTTTCACGCTTTCGATGCCGGCAGTGGTGGTCAGGTCAAGGCAATTGCCAAGATTGATAACCGCACCGACGACGGCGGGGATGAAATCCTTCTGGTGCCGCGCTCTTCTCCGTGCCCATTCGCAGGCGCGGCGCGGGTTCTCCAGCCAGAAATAAATGCCGTGCCCCAGCCAGTCGTAGCTGTTCTCGCTGCGGCGAAACTGCTCCTGACGGCGAATCAGGCGCTCGGCCACCCGGCCATCACAGCCATGAAAGCCCAGAACAAAGCAGGCGGAAAGGTTATGCATGCTGGCCGATGTAGATCACTTTTCCTTCTTCGCCTTGTCCGGGAAGAAGTAGGGATTCGGTGTGCCGTCCTCGAAGTAGATGCCGATTTTCTTCAGTGCCTCGAAGGCCTCTTCCTTCGTCTTCGGCCGCTTGAGGTATTCCTCGACGATCTTCTTCATGCGGCGTCCCTCGGGCGTCGTTACCTTGATCTTTTCCAGTTCCTTCAGAAGAGGGTTCATCGGCATTCTCCCGTCGGGCGTCCGTCGAGGAAATCTGGTGGCGGCATTCTACAGAACGTTCCCGTTGCTGGCAACAGGGCGGCATGACAACTTCTTCATGTGCTTCCATCACAAGGCATCGCCATCGGGCAAGGGCGGGTAGCCGAGAGCCGCGCGTTTCTCGTTGATGGTGAGGAAGTCGCTGTCGCGGATCTGGCGCCAGCGAGCCTCGCGTTCGGGCGCGTAGGCCTCCAGCGCATCCACGTCCGGCGCGAGGCCCAGGTCATCCGCGCCAAACGCCGGGGCCAGCCACATGTCCAGGTGCTCGGCCAGGCGACGGGCCAACGGCAGCACCGTCATGCGCCAGAAGGCGCGGTTGGCCTCGGCGAAGTTGCTGTAGGTGTTGTCGCCCGGAATGCCCAGCAGCATGGGCGGCACGCCGAAAGCCAACGCGATTTCGCGCGCGGCGGCGTGGCGCATCTCGATGTGTTCCATGTCCTTCGGGCTGTGGGAAAGCGGCATCCATTCGAGGCCACCTTCCAGCACCAGCGGGCGACCGGCGTTGTGCGCGCCGGCATAGGCAGTTTCCAGCTCCTCCTTCAGGCGGGTGAACTGCTCCTGGCTCAGGCCGCCGCCCTCGCCGCGGTAGATGAGCGCGCCAGAAGGCCGCGCGGCGTTGTCCAGCAGCGCCTTGCTCCAGGCGGCGGCGGCGTTATGGATGTCCACGGCGCGGGCGCAGGCGGCAAACGGCGAGAGGCCCTCGACATCGGAGAAGGGCGAGAACAGGCGCCAGTGCATGACCGGAGCGATGGGGTCGTCCGGTGCCTGCCTCAGGCGGATGGCGCGTGCGCCCACCTCGTAGTCCCAGGCCACGGGCCAGCCGGCATCGTCGGTAATGGTGCGCACGCGCTTGGGATCCAGCGCGTGCAGCTCCACCGGTTCGCCGTCCAGCAGCGTGGCGCGCAGATAACCATTGCCGGCGATGAGCGTATGAGCGGTGAGCGCCTCGATCAATTCGCGGCCCGATTGCAGGGCATTGGGCCGGCGCAGCAGGGCCAGCA
>JALVFB010000357.1 GCA_027030295.1 Hyphomicrobiales bacterium | reverse complement strand
GCCACCCATGCCGCCCATGCCGGACATGCCACCCATGCCGGACATGCCACCCATGCCGGACATGCCCGACATGCCGGCCTGCGCGGCCGCCGCCATCATCATGGCCGCCGCCGTGAGGCCGATCAGTTTCAGGGTTTTCCTCATGTCTCTTCACTCCCTTTGAATGTGGTTGGTTGCGCTTGCTCAGGTCAAACCGCTCCGCCAGCGCCGGGCGAAACAGCCACCCCCGTTCGCCGGAAGCCTCCTTCTTCCGGCGAGAAATGGTTCACCGCCGCTTTCGTTTGCGCTTGTGTCGCGCCTTTGGCCGGCGCTTTGGCCGCGGCTTCACGGCGGCCTTGCGCACCCGCGCGTGCCAGTGGCGGATGTCGAAACGCCCGGTCATGCCCGGGTGGATGAAGGGCGAAAACCACGCCCCCTGATCCTCGAGAAATTTCAGGCTGTAAGGATAGGGCTCGGAGACGCCGTGCAGCGCCCGCTCATACCATGCCGCCGGTTTTTCGAAGCCGACGACCTTCGGGGCGCCTTCCGGTCGCCTGTCCGGATGCGCGCCGGCGATGAACGGGTTCCCGGGTGAATGGGGCGATGCGCCTTTCACCACGAAACACCCCCCGAACAGGTCGTCGCAGACCTTCTGTTCGCTCGCCGCCCGCGCCGGGCCGATCACGAACAGGGACGCCAGCAGACATGCCGCCGCCCCGGAGAACATTCGCTGCGCTGATGTGGTCATGAACTCCCTCCCTGGCTGACCGCTCGCCCCTTTTAGGAGCAAGCGCCGTGCCAGCCACGAAGGGGGCGCATAACCAATTGATATTGCGAAGTATTGCGGAAAAGAGCGCTGGAATTTGAGGATGATTTGCCCGACCAGTCCTGACATTATGACAGGCCGATATGGAAAAATGTTAACAACCCATTAAAATTCCAGCACTTTCACAGGCTGACAAAATGGCAGGGCTTGCATAATTGTCAGGGGTATTATTCAACCTCAAGCAAAAATGATGTGGCTTTGCTCTCCGCGGCATCCGGACTCATGGATCGCGTTGGCTCGGGACATGACATGATACCGGAGGTCATACCATGCTGCGCAAAGGTTGATCGGTGAAGCCGCCCCGCGCCCCCACCCAAGCCCTTGTTTTTCATAATTTGGGGGTTGGGTGGGGGCGCGGGGCGGTGGGTGGTTCTTTATGCATATTGGTATCATCATGGGCGCATGAGCAATGCGAACAGCACCAGGTTCAGCAGCAGCGAGGCGACGGCCAGCCATTTCCAGAAGCCCTCCGGATCGCGCTCGATGAGCGGCGCACTCTTGCTGACGGCGAACTTCGGGTTGGGGCGGGAGATGTCGCGAAGGAATTCGCTCATGAGCTGGTAGCGCCGTTCCGGATCCTTCGCCACCGCCTTCTCGATGGCGCGATCCATCCAGATGGGCACCTCCGGATTGAAGCGCTTCACCGGGTGGTAGCGGGCGCGCGCCGCCTGGCGGGCCGATTCCAGCGGTTTGCCATAGGGCAGCTTGCCGGTGAGCATTTCGTAGACGATAACGCCCAGCGAATAGATGTCCTGCCGCTTGTCCGGCCTGGCGCCGCTTAAGGCCTCGGGCGCCACGTAGCCGGCGGTGGCCAGCGGGCCGCGATCCTCTTCCGGCAGGTTCAGCTCCTCCAGCGAGGCCACGTGCGCCGAGCCGAAGTCTATGAGCTTCACCGTGCCGTCGCGGTCGATCTTGATGTTCTCGGGCTTGAGATCCTGGTGGATGATCTCGCGGCGGTGAAAGGCGCGCAGGCCGGAGACGATCTGCCGCGCGATG
>JALVFB010000356.1 GCA_027030295.1 Hyphomicrobiales bacterium | reverse complement strand
CCAGAGGAGCGCGTTCAGCACCATCGGCCCGCAGTCGTCGAGATCGACGAAATAGGTGTCCAGCCGCGGATTGTCGCCGGTATCCGGGTCGAAGCGGTAGATGCGGAACTCCTTCAGGTTGGCCGCGCCGTCCGGCTTCGGCCATACCTTGCCGTCCCTGACCTTCGAATTCTTCGGCAGCGTGAAGGATACCATGGCTCTGCTCCCGCGCGTTCAGCGGTGTGCGATGTTTTTCCGGCTGTCAAGCCCGCGCCCGAAGGGCGCCCGCTTCGCGGCTTCGGGGCTTGACAGCCGGAAAAACATCGCCAGGCTGGAAGTGTCCCCCTTGCGGAAGAAAAAGTGGACACGTCCACTTTTTCTTCCGCAAGGGGGAGCAAGAACATTTCCCATCGCCCTTCCCATCCTTACCCCTCAATACACCCGCTTCTGCGGCGGGATGAAGTCGATGTCGTCGGTCAGCGTCCAGGTGTGCACCGGCCGGTAGTCCAGCCGCACCGCGCGCTTCTCGTCGTCCACGAACGCCAGCGAATGCTTCATCCAGTTCGCATCGTCGCGTTCGGGATAATCCTCCCGCGCGTGCGCGCCGCGGCTCTCGGTGCGCGCCTCTGCCGAATGGATGGTGGCCACCGCGTTCAGCACCAGGTTCTGCAGCTCCAGCGCCTCGATGAGATCGGTGTTCCAGACGAGCGAGGAATCGGCGATGGCGAGGTCTTCCAGCCCGCGCCACACCTCCTCCACCCGTTCGCGCCCCGCGGCCAGCGTCTCGCCGGTGCGAAACACCGAGCAGTCCTCCTGCATGGCCTTCTGCAGCGCCAGCCGCAACTTCGATGTGCGGGTGGCGCCGGGGCGGTGGCGCAACTGATCGATGCGCTCCAGCATGGCCAGCCCCGCGTCCTTGGGCAATGGCTTGTGCGGCGCGCCGGCGGTGATGGTTTCCGCCGCGCGGTTGGCCGCCGCCTTGCCGAAGACCACGAGATCGGTGAGCGAGTTCGACCCCAGCCGGTTGGCCCCGTGCACGGAGGCGCAAGCCGCCTCGCCGCAGGCGAACAGCCCCGGCACGATGGCGTCCGCATCGCCCTCGCGCGGGCAGATGACCTCGGCCCGGTAGTTCGTCGGAATGCCGCCCATGTTGTAATGCGCCGTGGGAATGACCGGAATCGGCTCCTTCAACACGTCCACCCCGGCGAAAATCCGCGCCGATTCGGCGATGCCCGGCAGGCGTTCGCGGATCACCTCCTCGCCCAGATGGTCGAGATGCAGATGGATGTGATCGCGGTTCCTGCCCACGCCGCGGCCCTCGCGGATCTCGATCATCATCGCCCGGCTCACCACGTCGCGCGAGGCCAGGTCCTTGGCGTGCGGCGCATAGCGCTCCATGAAGCGCTCGCCCAGCGCGTTGGTCAGATACCCACCCTCGCCGCGCACGCCCTCGGTAATCAGGATGCCCGCGCCATAGATGCCGGTGGGGTGGAACTGCACGAACTCCATGTCCTGCACCGGCAGCCCCGCGCGCATGACCATGGCGGTGCCGTCGCCGGTGCAGATGTGCGCCGATGTGCAGGAGAAATAGACGCGGTTGTAGCCCCCCGTGGCGAGAATCACCGCATGCGCCCGGAAGCGGTGGATGCAGCCGTCTTCCAGCGACAGCGCCACCACCCCGCGGCACACGCCATCATCGTCCATGATGAGGTCAAGGGCGAAATATTCGATGTAGAACTCCGCCTTGTGGCGCAGCGCCTGGCCATACATGGCGTGCAGCATGGCGTGCCCCGTGCGGTCGGCCGCCGCGCAGGTGCGTTGCGCCGGCGGGCCGGAGCCGAATTTCGTCGTCATGCCGCCGAAGGCGCGCTGATAGATGCGCCCCTCTTCGGTGCGCGAAAACGGCGTGCCCCAGTGCTCCAGCTCGATGACCGCGCGCGGCGCCTCGCGCACCAGGTGCTCGATGGCGTCCTGATCGCCCAGCCAGTCGGAGCCCTTCACCGTGTCATACATGTGCCAGCGCCAGTCGTCCGGCCCCATGTTGCCCAGCGCCGCGGCGATGCCGCCCTGGGCGGCCACGGTGTGGGAGCGGGTGGGAAAGACCTTGGTGATGCAGGCGGCCCTCAGCCCCGCCTGCGAACAGCCCACCGCCGCGCGCAGGCCCGCGCCGCCGGCGCCGACGATGACCACGTCGTGCTCGTGCTCGATGATGCGATAGGCGCGATCGCCGATGGAAAAGGTGGTGACCGGGCCGGTGCCCTCGATGTTTTCCGGCATGCTCATGGCGCGATTGTTATCCCTCTTTTGCGCGGGCGTTCAAATGAAATCCCCTTTCACAGCCCGAACGTCACCCTTCCCACGCTGATGAGCGCCAGGAAGAAGATGGCGGCGCAGAACAGGATGTTGGCGGTAAGCAGCGCGTATTTCAGCAGTTCGTGGTGCACGTAGTCCTCGATGATGACCTGCATGCCCAGCTTCATGTGCCAGGTGAAGGCGGCGGCCGTGAACACCAGGCCCGAGGCCACCAGTGGCTCGCCCACGATGCGCCGTGCCTGTTCATAATCGGCGCCGGCCAGCAGCACGAACACCACCGCCAGGAAGACCAGCAGGATGAAGCTCACCGCGGCGGTGGCGCGCTGGGCCATGAAATGGCCGGTGCCGTCGCCGGCCGACCCGGCGCCGCGAGCGCGTTTCAATGGCGTGCGGAAATCCCTTGCGGGCGTGTTGGCGCAATCGCGGCTCATGTCCATGCTCCCAGCGTCCAGACGAGAAGGGTGGTGACGATGGCCAGCACCAGCGAGATCAGCCCCATGCGCTCCGCCGAACGCACGGAAAAGCCCCGTCCGGCGTCCCAGACGAGGTGGCGAATGCCGCCAAACGCGTGGTGAAAGAGTTGATAGCTGACCGCGAACAGGATGATCAGCCCCGGCCACGAACGGAACATGGCGTCCACATAGGCGAAATATTTCGGCCCCGAGGCCAGGCCCATCAGCCACCACACGCCGACGAAGGTGGCGAAATAGAGCACCGCGCCGGTAATGCGGTGCAGGATGGACATGGCCATGGTCAGGTTCGGCCGGTAGATTTGCAGATGTGGCGACAGCGGACGCCTTCTGCCATGAGATGCATTGCCGGACATGGCACCCGAGCTCCGATGCCGATGAAGGTGGGAAGGAGACGCCAAAAGAAGCGCCCCGACATGCGACAGCTTACCGCACGGGCGGATGGATTTCCAGCCTGAAAAAGGCGTTGGGAGAAAAAAGAATGGTGGGCGGTACTGGGATCGAACCAGTGACCCCTACGATGTCAACGTAGTGCTCTACCGCTGAGCTAACCGCCCGTAATCATGGCCGCCAATCACAGCCGAAGCCGATATACAGTTTGCGCCATCACCTTGCAAGAGAGGCGTCATGTCAGAACGCCCCGATGCCGCCTTTCGCGCCTCACGCGGCCAGCAGGCGCTCCACCTCGCTCACCAGCTGGCGCAGGTGAAAGGGCTTGGACAACACGCTGGCATTTTCCGGCGCGCCGCTCTCCGGGTTCAGCGCCACCGCCGCGAAGCCGGTGATGAACATGATGCGCATGGACGGATAGCGCGCCGCGGCCCGCCGCGCCAGCTCGATGCCGTCCATCAGCGGCATCACGATGTCGGTGAGCAACAGATCCACCGGCCCCTCGGCCAGCGCCGCCCAGGCTTCCTCTCCGTTGGCAAAGTCGATCACCTCATGGCCCGCCCGCTCCAGCGCCTTGCGCAGGAACAGCCGCAGGCTGTCATCATCTTCCGCCAGCAGGATCTTCACCATTTCGCTCCCTCACAGCGCGCCGCCACCCCCCGGAACACCCCCATGTCCGGTGTCGTTTCGTTCGGCGCATTGTATCGCAGGCCCCCCTGAATTGGTAAACAAATCCTTACACCAATCGGCGCAACGGCTCAATTCGACGATGCCGGAATGATTAACGCGGAAACGGCAGAACAAGAGGGTGGCGTGCTGCTGCTGGCGCCGGAAGGCGATACGGCGGCGGTGGCCTTGCTGGCGGAGACGTTGCGGGCGCGGGAGGTGCCGGTGCGGACGCTGACGGTGGCAGATGCCGGACGCTGGCGGCAATGGCGCGATGCGCGCGCCGCGTTGCGGGAGACGGCGGCGAGACGCATCATCTCCTTTTGCGAATCCGGGCATGTGCTCTCCGCGCTCCTCGGCGGCGCGGACATGCGGCGGATTTTCCTGCAGGTGATACCGCCACAAGTGGCGCACACGGCCGCCGCCCGCCTGTTCTGGCGGCTGCTGCCATGGCTGGCGCGGCGCGGCACGCTGGCGGCGCCGACGCGGCGGCTGCGCGAGACGCTGGCGAAGCGAGCCGGATTGCCCCCCGGCGCGGTGTTGCATCTGCCGCTGCCGGTGGCGTTGCCCGATCCGTTGCCGTCGGTGGGCGATCTGCGTGCGCGCGAACCTCTGGTGCTGTTCGCCGGGCCGCTGAAGCGGGCGCATCAGCCGGGGCTGGCGCTGAAGGCGTTGCGTCATCTGCCGCAAGAGGTGCGGCTTGTGCTCTCCGGCGACGGCGAATCGGCCCGCGCAGTGCGGCACATGGTGGAGAAGCTGGGGCTGGCGGAACGGGTGCGGCCGCTGGCGCCGGGCGAGGACTGGCGCGCCTGGCTGGACAGGGCGCGGGTGGCCTGCCTGCCGGCGCGCTTCGCGCCGTGGGCGCCGGAAGCGGTGCTGGCGCTGGCCCACGGCCTGCCGCTCATCGGCACGGACGCGCCGGGACTGCATGAACTGCTGGCGGACAATCCGGCCCGTGGCGAGATGGTGGACATGACCGACGAGCACGCGCTGGCGGCGGCATTGGCGCGCTGGCTGGAAACGCCGGGCGATGCCGCGCCACGGCAGGCGCTGGCGCGGCGGTATGCGCCGGAAGCGGTGGCCGAGCGCTGGCGTGAGGCGCTGAGGATCAATCCTTGAGGCGCTGGCGCAACACCGTCGCCAACCGATGCAAAACGGCCTGCGCGGCGGCGGGCTTGGACTGGCGCGGCAGGTGCTCTTCGCTCTCCGGCCACACCAGGTGCAGCTCCGTTTCCTCGCCGCCGAGGATGCCGCTGTCGGGCGAAACATCGTTGGCGATGATCACGTCCGCGCCCTTGCGCTTCAGCTTGGCGCGGGCGTTTTCCAGCACCTCATCCGTTTCCGCCGCGAAGCCCGCCACCAGCGCCGGACGCTTCTCATGACGCGCGATGGTGGCGAGAATGTCCGGGTTTTCCACCAGCCTCAGCGTCGGCGGGCCGTGCGCGCCCTTCTTGATCTTGCTCTCCGCCGCGCCGTCCACGCGCCAATCGGCCACGGCGGCGGCGAAAATGGCCATGTCCGCCGGCAGCGCCCGCTCCACCGCCGCCAGCATCTCGCGCGCGGTTTCCACCGCCACCACCGCCACCCCCGCCGGTGGCGGCAGGCAGGTGGGGCCGGAAACCAGCGTCACTTCCGCCCCCAGGTCGCGGGCGGCTTCGGCCAGCGCCTGGCCCATGCGCCCGGAGGAACGGTTGGCGATCACCCGCACCGGGTCGATGGGCTCCAGCGTGGGGCCGCCGGTGATCAGCACCCGGCGGCCGGCCAGCGGACGCCCGGCGGCGTCGGCGGAGCCGGCCAGCAGTTCTTCCACGCACGCCGCGATGGCCTCCGGCGCGGCCATGCGGCCGATGCCTTCCTCGCCACAGGCCACCTCGCCCGCTTCCGGACCGATGAAGCGCACGCCATCGGCCGCCAGACGCTCCACGTTGCGCCGGGTGGCGGGATGCGCCCACATGCGCGGGTTCATGGCCGGCGCCATGAGCACCGCCGCGGAGGTGGCCAGCAGCAGGGTGGTGGCGAGATCGTTGGCCAGGCCGTTGGCGGCGCGGGCCATGAAATCGGCGCTGGCCGGGGCCACCAGCACCACATCGGCCTGCCGCGCCAGCGCGATGTGATCCATGCCGGCCTCGTCCTCCGGGTCGAACAGGGCCACCCGGGCGCGGTTGCCGGCCAGCGCGGTGGCCAGCAGCGGGGTGATGAATTCGCAGGCCGCGCGGGTGAGCACGGGGTGCACCTCGTGCCCCTGCTTCTTCAGCAGCCGGGTGACCTCCAGCGCCCTGGCCGCGGCGACGCCGCCGGTGACGATGTGCACGATGCGCATGGGATGCTCCGTCTCTGTTCACGTCTCTCGTGGGGCAAGGGAAGCGTTTCGTCAAGCGCGACGAAAACATGTGGTTGCCTTCACATCGCCCTGCCGGGTGCGTATATGCGTTGAGGTGGCGGCACTGTCCGGTGCGTGACGGATGTCATCCCAGGGGCCTTAACCTGATCCCAGGGAGCTGTCCCTGTGCCGGGCCGTGGCCCGGTGCATCACGGCGCCCACCTGCGTTAGCGGGAACCCGGGATCACCATGCCGCACGGCCGGAACGGTCCGCCACATCCTGTTTTCTGAAGCCACGAGACCCTCCATGACCATGCAGGGCATTGCGGCGAAGCGCGCGCAACTGCGGCGGCAGGCGCTGGCCAGACGGGCGCGGCTGGCGACGGAACTCGGCGCCGAGGCCGCCGCGCGGCTGGCCGAACACGGCATGGCGCTGTTGCGGGCGATGCCGGAGGCGGTGGTGGCCGGCTATGTGCCGGTGCGCGGCGAGATCGACGTGATGCCGCTGTTGCGGGCGCTGCACGCGGCCGGGCACACGCTGGCCCTGCCGGTGGTGGCCAGGCGCGATGCGCCGCTCGTCTTCCGCCAGTGGCGGCCGGGCATGGCGCTGGAAAAAGGCGCGTTCGGCATTCCCGTGCCGCCGGCGGACGCGCCGGAGCTGCGCCCCGACGTGGTGTTGGCCCCGCTGGCGGCGTTCGATGCCCGCGGCCACCGGCTGGGCTATGGCGGCGGCTATTACGACCGCACGCTGGCCAGCTTGCGCGCGCAGGCCCCGGTGCTGGCGGCGGGTTGCGCCTATGCCGGGCAGGAAGTGCCGCGCATACCGCACCTGCCAACGGACGAACCGCTGGACATCATCCTCACCGAACGCGACATACGGCGCCGCTCCTGACGGCCCGGCCGAAAATCACCATGCCGCCCATCAGCCATCATCGCGCTTTCGCTGCGACAGCGCGGAAAACTCCATCCGCAGCCGGGCCAGCATATCCGACACCGGCCGCGACGGCTGACTTGGCCGGGCGCGCGCGCCGATCATGGAATCCAGCCGCACGACCTTTTCATACAACCGTTGCGCCCGGTCGATCAGCGCCGCCAGCTTCTCCGGCAGACGGGAGATCTGCTCCCGTCCCGGCGTTTCCGACAGGGAGCCCAGATTGATGTTTTCCCGTTCCTGCCGGATTTCCTGCTCGGAAAGCTCGCCGCTGGCCACCGCCCGCTGCAACAGCAGCCATGAGGCCATCTGCATCAGCCGCGTGGTCAGGCGCATGCTTTCCG
>JALVFB010000355.1 GCA_027030295.1 Hyphomicrobiales bacterium | reverse complement strand
GCACCGGCTTCAGACCGCGGGCGTGCAGGTCGCGGATGGCGCGGATGACCGCATTGTCCGACGGCGTGCCGCCATAGGCGGGGCGGCCGTCGTGGGTGGAGACGGTTTCGGCATCGGCGCGGGTCAGACCGGCCACGCGCCATTCTTCCGGGTGCGTGATCTTTTCCGCAACCTCCACTTTCGGGCGGATGGCGCAATGGCCGCAGCGCAGATCGTCACCGAACCAGCTTGCCACCAGCGCCGCCGCATCGAGATTGGGCGCGGCGGCCTGCAACTGGTCGATGGAAACGGCCCAGTCGCTGCGTTTTTCCGTGGCGTGGGCGTTCTCGTTCTCCGCCTCTCCCCTGGGACGCAGGCCGGGCAAACCCGGAATGAGGGGCGCGTCCGTGTCGGGGGCGCGGGTGACGACTTCGGGATCGCAGAAGAATTCGCCGGCGCCGGGAATGATGTTCACCGCCCGCACCTTTTCCGCCACGTCGTCCACCGGGCGCACCACCTCGAAGGACAATTGCGGGATGCGGTTGCCGAACTTTTCCAGGGCCAGACGCTCGAACACCACGTAGGCGACGCCGCGATAGGCCGGGGCATTGTCCGCGCCCTCCTTCGCGACGATGAGCGGATCCGGCGATTGCGCTTCGTCGCCGGGGTAGAAGCGCATGACGATGCCATCCGCTTCCACGTCCAGCGGCTTGCCATCGGCCCAGACGCGCTCGATGCGCGCCACCGGGCCTTCGCACAGCGCGATGGCGAAATTGGCGAAATACCTGTAGGTGGTGGTCTTCACCTTCGGCCCGCCGCCCTTGCCGCCATGCCGTTCCGTGTGCGCCACCTCTTCCAGACGGGTGGCCCAGATGATCTGGCCGGCCAGGCGCACCCGGCCATAGATGCGGGGAATGGGCGCGCCCTCGGTGGAGGCCTGCACCTGCAAATCCTTGAGGCGCGGGCCTTGCACATGCGTGGCGGGCGAGAGCGCGTTCAGGGCGTAATTATCGATGAGGCCGCCGGCCAACGCGCCCAGTCCGCGCCCGACGAGCGCCCCCACCGGGCCGAAGACGCCGCCGAGAACCGTGCCGACGGCGGAAAGAACCAGCGTGGCCATGATTCAGCCTTCCTCCCTGGCGGGAAACGCGAAAATGGCGGCGAGATGGCGCCGCCACCAGCCGGCCAGCGGCACCTCCACCACGCCCACGCCTTCCTGGGCGTGGATCATGGTGTCCGGGCCGGTGGCGACGCCAGCGTGCCTGGCCGGCAGATTTGCGCGATAGCGGAACAGCAACACATCGCCGGGCACGATGCGCACCCATCGCGGCAGAAAGCCGTATTCGGCCACTCGCACCTCTTTCAGATGGCGGCGGGCGGCGGTCAGCAAGGTTTCCTCGCCCCGCGCCTCGGCCCAGTCAGGGGTGTAGGGCGGCGGCTGTTCCGGTTCCCGGCCAACGACCTCGCGCCAGATGCCGCGAACAAGGCCAAGGCAGTCGCAGCCGGCGCCCTTGCAACTGGCCTGATGCACATAGGGCGTGCCCAGCCAGGAGCGGGCAATGGCCACCACCCGCTCAGGGCTGGCCGTCTGCACGATACGCTCGTTCACTGGTTCATGCTCCGTTTTGCGCTGAAGCGCAGACCGCCCACCACCCCGCGCTCCCGCCCAACCACCCCATATGGTGGGCAAGTGGTTGGACGGGGGCGCGGGGTGGCTATTCACTGGTTCATGCTCCCGCCGTCGAGGTTGTCATCGCCCCGTGTGGGGTAACTGATGACGAAGTCGTTGCCCGGCATGTGGGGAAAACCGCGGAAATTGGCGCTGTT
>JALVFB010000354.1 GCA_027030295.1 Hyphomicrobiales bacterium | reverse complement strand
CTTCGTCAATCTTTCCGGTGGCACGCAGCATCAGGTGCCCGTCATCACGACGCCTGGCGATGGCGCGCCGGCGAAGGTGAAGCCGCAGCGGCCGGCGGAAGTCAAACCCGCGCCAACGCCGGAAAAACCGCGTCGCAAGCTCATCTATGACCGCATCATCAATGACGATGCGGCGCAAAAGGCGCCGCCGGCGGGGGGAATGGAAGAGGCGACTCCGCCCCTGCCCCCGCCCCTGCCGCCGCCGCCAACGCCCGGACCCGAGCAGGGCCGGCGCATCCAGCCCGAACAGCCGGCGGGAAGTGCGGACAGCAAGCAGACGCTCGCGGCCAACGATGACGTCAGGCCGACAGGTTCCCCGGCTCCGGCCAGGGCGGATGCGCGTGCCGCCGCCGACGACGAGGTTCGGGAAACCGACAACGGCATGCCGATACCGCCGCCACCGCTGCCGGCCGCTCCCCCACCCGCCGGCGGCGCCGGCCCGGCCAGGGCGGCGTCCGGCATCAGCGACGATGCGAAAGCGGCCCGGCCTCCAGCGGATGGCGCTTCCACCGCCTCTGGCGCCGGAACGGCAGCGGACGCCACTTCGGCCGAGCGAGTCGCAAGGAAACCGGCCTCGCAACCGCCCTCCGGGCACGCCGCCGGAACCGGCGGAAAACCAAAAAAGACGGCTGCGAAGGCTGTCGCCGACACCCGGAAAATCCGCCCGGAACATCGACCCGCCGGCAAAAGGACCGCGGCGGTGCGCAAGGCTCCCAAACCAAAGCCGAGGCCGGCCAAAGCCAGGTCAACGACAAAACGCCTGGCCAGTCAGGGCCCGAAAGCGAGGCGTTCCGCAGCGCCCATCATCCTGCCCGGCGTAGCCGCGCCCGCCGGCACACCCTCGCCCGCGGCCAGGTCGGCAGGCAGCGTGCGGGCGAGCAGCCCCGTGCGGGCCTTCGCACCCCCGGCCACCCCGACAGCGCCGCGCAAACGCACCAATTTCGGTCATTCGCGGGTTTCCGCCACCCCGGCTTCTCCCGTCGCTCCGCGGGTGGCTTCCATCACCCCGCCGGCGAAAGCCACCACCCGCCCGCCGGCTGCGGCGCCAGGGAGCACCCCTTCGGCAAGGGGAGGATACGTGGTGCAACTGGCGGCATTCCGCTCGCAACAGGATGCCCTGCATGCCTGGCGGCGCATCCGCGCACAGCATGGCGCGTTACTGGGAGGGCTGCAACCCATCGTCAGCAAGAAGAATCTCGGAAACGCCGGCACCTTTTACCGCCTGAGCGTGGGGCCGCTGCCTTCGCGCCAGGCGGCATCGCGCCTGTGCCAGCGGCTGATCGCCGGCGGCGAGCCGGACTGCCTGATCCGCAGGCGCTGAGGCGGGCGGCATGAAGGCGCTCATCTGCGGTTGCTCCGGCCCCGCCCTCAGCGACGCGGAGCGCGCCTTTTTCGCTTCCGCGCGTCCCTTCGGCCTCATTCTTTTCGCTCGCAATGTCGAAACCCCGGCGCAGGTGCAAGCACTGGTGGCGGAGTTCCGGGAGCTGGTGGAACGCCCCGATGCGCTGGTGCTCATCGATCAGGAAGGCGGCCGCGTGCAGCGGCTGCGACCGCCACACTGGCGCGCTTATCCACCGGCGGCGCGTTTCGGCGATCTGTTCGCGCGCGATCCGCTGGCGGCGCTGCGCGCGGTGCGGGCCGTGAGCTGGCTGCTGGCCTCGGAGCTGGGCGCGCTTGGCATCAACGCCGACGCCCTGCCGGTGCTGGACGTGCCGGTGGAGGGCGCGCACGACATCATCGGCGACCGGGCCTATGCGCGCGATCCCG
>JALVFB010000353.1 GCA_027030295.1 Hyphomicrobiales bacterium | reverse complement strand
GTCGCGGCGCTGGCGCAGGCGCTGGAACAGCACGGCCTCACCCCCCTGCCCATCTTCGTGCCGTCGCTGAAGGACAAGGCCGCCCGCGCCTTCCTCACCGAGCTGTTCGCCGCCCTGCCCCCGGCGGTCATCGTCAACGCCACCGCCTTTTCCGCCGGCGACGACGACCCGCTACGCACCGCCGACTGCGCCGTATTACAGGTCTTTTTCACCGGCGCCAGCCGCGAAGCCTGGAAAAACAATCCGCAAGGCCTCGGCCCGCGCGATCTCGCCATGCTGGTCTCGCTGCCTGAGCTGGACGGGCGCGTGCTCACCCGCGCCGCCTCATTCAAGGAAGCTGATACCTTCGACGAGGCCACCCACTGCCGCCTGCTGCGCTATGCCCCGAACCCGGAGGGCATCGCCCGCATCGCCGACCTGGCGGCGCGTTATGCCCGCCTGCGCGCCCTGCCCAACCGCGAAAAACGCATCGCCCTGGTGCTGGCCAACTACCCCAACCGCGATTCGCGCATCGCCAACGGCGTCGGCCTCGACACCCCGGCCAGCACCGTCGCCATCCTCCGCGCCCTGAAAGAGGCGGGCTATGCGCTCGACAAGCTGCCGGAAGACGGCGACGCCCTCGTCCGCTGGCTGCTCGCCGGCCCTACCAACGCCCACCCGGAAAACCCTTCGGAAGCGACTCTCGCCATTGAAGATTACAAGCGTCATTTCAATGTATTGCCACAGGAAGCGAAAGCATTGATTGAAGAGCGCTGGGGCGCACCGGAAAGCGATCCCTTCTTCCGCGACGGCGCCTTCCACCTGCCCTTGCGCCGCCTGTCGGACAATATCGTCTGCGCCATCCAGCCGGCGCGCGGCTACAACATCGACCCCAGGGCCACCTATCACGACCCGGCCCTGCCGCCGCCCCACGGCTACCTGGCCTTTTATTTCTGGCTGCGCGACCATTTCCGCGCCGACGCCATCATCCACGTCGGCAAGCACGGCAACCTCGAATGGCTGCCGGGCAAGGCGCTGGCCCTGTCGCCCGCCTGTTTCCCGGACGCCGCGCTGGGCCTGCTGCCGCACTTCTATCCCTTCATCGTCAACGACCCCGGCGAGGGCGCGCAGGCCAAGCGCCGCACCGGCGCCGTCATCATCGACCACCTCATGCCGCCACTGGTGCGCGCCGAGGCCCACGGCGCGCTGGCCGACCTGGAGCGCCTGGTGGACGAATACTGGCAGGCCGCCGGCATGGACGCGCCGCGCGCCGAACACCTGCGCCAGCGCATCATCGACCATGCGCTGACGAGCGGCATCGCCGAGGACGCCGGCGTCGCCGACCTGTTGCGCGACGATCCGGACGAGGCGCTGAACCTGCTGGATGCCTGGCTGTGCGATCTGAAGGAAGCGCAAATCCGGGGCGGCCTGCACGTGCTGGGCGCGCTGCCCGGCATGGGCGACGAAGCCGCGTTGGCCGAAACGCTGGTGGCGCTCGCCCGCCTGCCCCGCGCCGACGGCAAGGGCGAGAACGCCTCGCTCATCGAGGCGCTGGCCGCCGACCTGCTGCCCGGCTTCGCGCCCTTCGACGCCCCGCCGGCGGAGCCTTATTCCGGCCCCCGCCCCGCCCTGCTCTCCCGCCTTTCCGACGCCCCCTGGCGCACCAACGCCGATGCGCACGAACGCCTGGAACTGCTGTCGCTGCACTTGGCAAAAGCCATTGTTTCATCTCTGCGCCGGAAGGGGTTTTCAACCCCTTCCGGAACATTCAATCCCGGATTGAAGGGGATGGAATCCCCTTCGGAAACGTTCGGGACGGGGTTGCAAACCC
>JALVFB010000352.1 GCA_027030295.1 Hyphomicrobiales bacterium | reverse complement strand
ACAAAAATGGCAGTTTTGTATAACTCCAGACAACATGGCTTCCACATGCCGCCTCCTCTGGCCTTTGCGAGACAGGCACGGTATTGCTTGCCGCAAACAGGAGACGAACAGGGAGCATCGAGCATGACCCATGCGCACGGAGGTTCGGGCGAGCGGGTGTTCATTCCGCTGAACATCTGCGTGCTGACGGTATCGGACACGCGCACGTTCGACGATGACAAGTCCGGCAACATCCTGGCCGGGCGCATCGAGAAGGCCGGGCACCGGCTGGCCGATCGCGCCATCGTGCCGGACGATGTCGAAACCATTCGCGGGCAGATGCGCGAATGGCTCGAGCGCGAGGACGTGGACGTGATCATCTCCACGGGCGGCACGGGGCTGACGGGACGGGATGTGACCATCGAGGCGGCGCGAGGATTGTTCGAGAAGGAAATCGAGGGGTTTCAGATCGGGTTCTTTCTCGTCTCGTGGCAAAAGATCGGCACGTCCGCCATGCAGAGCAGGGCCACCGGCGGGGTGGCGAAGGGCAAATACATCTTCTGCCTGCCCGGTTCCACCGGTGCGGTGAAGGATGCCTGGGACGAGTTGCTGGCCAAGCAATTCGACCTGCGCACGGCGCCGTGCAATTTCGTGGAAATGATGCCGCGGCTGGCGGAACGCTGAACATCCCGCCCGGCATCCGATGGCGCTCAATCCCGCGACGTGTCTTCACGCGCCTTGCGGGCGGCGTCGGCCCAGTCATCCTCCGGCGCCAGGGGCCCCCGTGGATTCGGCCGCACAGGCTCCATCCACTTCCGCCAGGTGCTGGCGTGCCCGGCGTCGCCGCGGGCGGCCACCTGCCATGCGTTTCTTCCGTGATTGCCCGCCGGCCAGCAGCGGCCATTCCGCCTGTGCATCATGGGGCTTCCCCGGTCTGCTTGGCCGTGTTCCCATGAAACCGGAACACGGTGATCATGACGATTGCATGACCATTTTCCTCCCGTCCTGATTAACGTTCGGTTTATGCGGTGTTTCCGTGGTATTTTGCCGTCGCAGAGCGATTCGCCTTGTGGGAGAGCTGGGGGGCTGTTCTGCTCGGAATGGAGAGCATGGCAGCCAAGGAACCTTTTGCATCCGTGCGCGCCCGGCTGCGAACCGTGCGCCTGGCGCGCCTGAAGATCCCGGAAGATCCCGGCGCAGCGCTGGTGGAAGCGGTTACGTGCGGTGAGGCGGCGAAAGACGCGGCGGCGCACGGCCAATGGAAACGGGCGCTATCGCTGTGCCGGCAAATCGCCCGCCTGCACCGGCTGTTTCCGGAAGATCGGCTGTTGGCGGCGGCATTGGCCGATGCCGTGTTGCATACGTGGCCGCTGGCGCGCCTGCGCTGTGGCCGCGCACGCCAATTGTTGGAGCTGTTGGACGCGGCGGTGGAAAGCCATCCGCACGACCTGGACCTGGCGTGCAGCCTGCATGAGGCCATAGCCTCCCTCGCCGCCAGCCTGGCCTGCGAATCCGCCTTTTCGGATGCGCACCAGCGCCGGGCGCTGGCCCGCCTGGGCCTGACCTATCTGCACACGCTATGCAGTCGCTTCCCCACGCAACGGGCCTTCAGCCACACGCTTGAGACACTGGTGAAAGACGGGCTTGGCAAATGAGAGGCGGCGGCGTGCGCCGTCGCCTCCCCCGTTCGTTATCATGCCGTGCCACGGGTGCGGCATTATACCAACACGCATTATGATTGACTCGTGCTTTTCCATGTTTTCCCCGTCGGCGTTTTGTGATTCCGTTGGTTTGGTGATTCTCTGACTTGACGGAGGTTGCGATGCCGGCGGT
>JALVFB010000351.1 GCA_027030295.1 Hyphomicrobiales bacterium | reverse complement strand
GATGTCGCCGAAGGTCAGCCGCTCGCCCGGCTTCACCTCGCGCAATTCCACGACGTCTTCCAGCCCATGCTCCTCCAGCCGCCGCCGCATCAGCAACAGGGCGAACTTCGTGGCATAGACTGGCACGCCCAGCCGTGTCGCCAGCCACGGCACGGCGCCAATATGATCCTCGTGCGCGTGGGTGATGAGAATGGCGCGCAAATCGTCGCCGCGCTCCTCGATGAAGCCGATGTCCGGCAGGATCAGCTCCACGCCGGGCGTTTCGGGCGTGCCGAACATCACCCCGCAGTCCACCATCAGCCACTGCCGGGAAAGCCCCCTGCCCCAGCCGTAGAGATAGAGGTTCATGCCGATCTCGCCCGCGCCCCCCAGCGGCAGCACGGCGAAGTCCGCATCGGTATGCATGTTTTTCGACAAGCGGTTGGAATCCGCTGAATGATGCACGCTCTCGATGAAGCCCGGCGCAGAGGCCATGAAAGGCGTGGTGCTCTCGCCACGTTGCGCCCTTCATAAGCCCTGATCGGAAAAGAATCCAGCGCGAAAAGGCCTTCATCCATGTTCGCGGACGCTAATTTCGCGCCAGTGGAAATCCGTTTTCCGCTCTCTCCACCTGCCAACCGAAAAGACCTTTCCCCTCGAAAGAAGGGGCCCGCAGGCCCCTTCTGTATACACTCGCCACTCTCAGCCGGTCTCGGCTCAGAAACGGGCGGTCACACCGACCATGACCCGGTGCATCTTCATGTCGTGCCGGAATTTATAGCGATTAGCGAACGAGTCCACAGCCGTATGCGTTATCTTGCCAAGATCGGCATACATGTATTCCAGCCGCAGCGCCATCTGGTCCGTCAGCGCCCATTCCAGACCGCCACCGACGGTATAGCCGGACTTGAACTTTTTCCGCGAGGTGCCGGAAACGAGAATCGTGCCGGTGGGATCATTGTCGATGAAGGAGGCCTTCATGCGGGCGCCGATCCAGCCGCCACGTCCATAGAGCAGGAACCTGTCCCAAGCGATGCCGATTCGACCCGTGACGGAAGCGAAGAACCCGGCTTTCATGGACGCTGCACTGTCCGACGGAAGGCGGACGCCAATGTAGGGCGGATATTGCTGCGAATCCTTGATGCCCAGGAAGCCCAGGCCGATCTCGGGGCTGAATACCAAGGACTCCTGCTGGAAATTGTAGCCCATATAGGCGCGACCGGTCACGCCATTGTCCTTGTAGCTGAATGGCGGAGGCCCATTGTAGCCATCGAGATCATGAAGGTTCATTTTCCCATGGGACCAGCCCAGCTGTCCACCGAAATACAGTCCGGCCCAGTCCGCCGGTCCCCGGTCGGCGAGATCGGCGCTCAACGCAGGCAAGGCCATTCCTCCGGCAAGAAGAACGGACACTGACAAGGCGATTTTTCTGAACATGACACTCTCCCCTTGGCATGTGACGTAGCCCCCTTGCACACAAAACAGCAGCCTCACCGAAAATGCAGGCACAAGAGCTGAGAATCACCCTATCCTTTCTGCCGACCCTTCAGGCTGCTTTTTCGTGACCCATCGCTGGCCTGTCTCTCCATGAAGGGGGCTCTACCCCCTTCTTTCGAGCGAAAAACCAGCGATACTATGCTCATGGCTTCGCTGGCATTCCCGTATTGACCAATCCACGCTCATCAGCAAACCTGGCGCATATAGTCTGCCACGAACACGCTCCACCATCAATGAAATGTTTCAGCAATTCTCATTATTCTCATTATGGGGTCGGAAGGGGAATTCTCCAGGGCAATCGCATTTCAGATGTTTGCGGCGGCATGGAGGAGGCTG
>JALVFB010000350.1 GCA_027030295.1 Hyphomicrobiales bacterium | reverse complement strand
TATCAGCCGGGCGCGCGCCGTGCTTCCGTTCACGTGGAGAGCGGAAAGCGCCGAGCCCCTCCGGCGGGAGCCTTCGATTCCATCGCTGTTTCAGCAATCGGGAGAAATGGCTCCCCGGGCCGGACTCGAACCAGCGACCCAGCGGTTAACAGCCGCTTGCTCTACCAACTGAGCTACCGGGGAACACGATTTGCGTTGTGCGTAATAGGCAAATCGACCTCGCTTGTCAAAGGCCAATTTGCGTATCGCGCAACGGATCTTCAAGCCGCCTTTCAGCCACCGAATATCTCGAAAAATCCGGCATAGGCGGGGGGACGGCGCCAGCGCCTGTAGTGCCGATAGCGCCTGCGATAATGGCGCCGCGCCTTCTTGCGGCCATAGCGCTTGCGCGCGATGCGTTTGCGCACCGGCGGCCGGAGCCTTGCATAGGCCACCGCCGTTGAGCCGGTGATGCGGATGACGGTGTTGCGCATGCCATGCTGCCTGACCAGGCTGAACAGCTTCGCCGCGTTGGACGGGTGCAGGCGCACGCAGCCATGCGATGCCGGCCAGCCCAGGCGCGAAATGACATTGGTGCCATGAATGGCATAGCCGCCTCGGAAGAAGATGGAATAGGGCATCGGCGCATTGTCATACTTGCGCGAATAATGCATGCGCTTGAGCCATCGCGGCCGGTAGGTGCCGCGCGGCGTGTAGTAACCACGCCGCCCGGTGGAGATGCGCCAGGTGCCGTAGTGCTGGCCATCGACGTAAACATTCATCCGCTGCGAGGACAAATCGATGTTCACCACCACCTTCGCCAGCGCTTCGGTCGCCAGCCACGGCAGGGCCAGCGCCATCGCCAGCACTATCCACAATCGCTTCATGAACCCCTTCCCTCTCTCGAAAAAACAGCATGGCCAACACGGCGATGCTTCGGGCGCAGCCTGCCATGCGCTCCATGAATGCTACATGAACGTTTCAATGAACACGAGAAACCGGCGAGGGCATTCACCGAAAAGTGAGAATCATCCCTCCCGCATGATCTCCTCCCGGGCCTCCTCCATCAGCCGCGCCATGCGGTTGCGCAGGCGGTGTTCGGACATTTCCACGCCCTTCGCCCGCAGGTCGGCCATCACCTTGCGCACCACGTCATCATCGCCCGGTTCCTCCAGATCGGCCATGATGACGGATTTGGCGTATTCCTCGGCCCTGGCGCCGGAAAGCCCCAGAAGCTCCGCCACCCACAGGCCGAGCTTGTAATTGCGCCGGGCCGCGGCCTTGAACCGCAGCTCCTCGTCATGCGCGAACTTCTCTTCCGCCGCCTTCTTGCGATCGTCGAAACCGTCCGTCATCTGCCGCCTCTTCGAAGGGTTTTCCACCGTGCAAGCGCGATATGCACTGTCCATATTACAGTCACGGGCATTTCATGTATATGAAGGAAAACGAGCTTGCAATGCGGCGGTTGATGCCGCCGGAACAAGAGGCGGAACAGATGGTCAAGGGCAGAAGGCTCTACGAGGGCAAGGCCAAGATCCTCTACGAAGGCCCGGAGCCGGGCACGCTGGTGGTGCACTTCAAGGACGACGCCACCGCCTTCAACGGCGAGAAGTTCGAGGTGATCGAGGGCAAGGGGGTGCTGAACAACCGCATCTCCGAGTTCATCTTCCAGCGGCTGGGCGAAATGGGCATTCCCACCCACTTCATCAAGCGCCTGAACATGCGCGAGCAGCTGGTGAAGCGCGTGGAGATCATTCCGCTGGAGGTGATCGTGCGCAACATCGCCGCCGGATCGCTCTCGAAGCGGCTGGGGATCGAGGAAGGCAAGCGCCTGCCGCGCGCCATCGTCGAGTTCTGCTACAAGAACGACGAGCTGGGCGACCCGCTGGTGGCGGAGGAGCACATCAACGCCTTCGGCTGGGCCAGTCCGCAGGAGGTGGACGACATGATCCACCACGCCTTGCGCGTCAACGACATCCTCTCCGGCCTGTTCGCCGGCATCGGCATCCGGCTGGTGGACTTCAAGCTGGAATTCGGCCGCGAGTTCATGCCGGACGGCATGGTGCGCACGGTGCTGGCCGACGAGATCAGCCCCGATTCCTGCCGCCTGTGGGACATGAAAACCAACGAGAAGCTGGACAAGGACCGCTTTCGCCGCGACATGGGCGGGCTGGTGGACGCTTACACGGAAGTCGCGCGGCGGCTGGGCATTCTCAACGGCGACGGCCGCAACGGCGGCAACACCGGACCGAAGCTGGTGAAAGGGTGAATTTCACTCCTCGCGCGTTTCACCATCGGTGGGGGCGTCGGGGCGGCTCATCCACTTGATGATGAGCATCACCACCGGCAGCCAGGCCATGCCGGCGACGGCGTGGTAGGCCAGCTTGCCCCAGAAGCCGACGCCGCGCGCCGCCAGCGCGGCGCCGAACACCATCATCACCAGCACATAGACCACCAGAAACAGCGGGGTGATGATGACGCCGATCAGCTTGCGGGTGTTCTGACGCATGGGACCGCTCCCTGTTCCGCACTGGGTTTTGCATATTGAACCTCCGGATGAAAGCCCCATTTCCTGAAAGGGAACTCCGGAGGGCATGGCGAATGGACAATTCGGTGAGCAAATTCCTCGTCGTCCTGGGGCTGGTGCTGGTGGCGCTGGGGCTGCTGTGGCCGCTGGTGAAGCGCCTCGGCCTGGGGCGGCTGCCGGGCGACATTCATCTGACCGGCGATGGCTGGAGCTTCCATTTCCTGCTCGGCACGTCCATCGTGCTTTCCATCGTGCTCACGGTGCTGCTGAATCTGATCTTCTGGTTCATGAGCAAATGATACCAAGCCGCGCAAAGGTTGACCGGTGAAACCGCCCCGCGCCCCCACCCAAACCCTTGTTTTTCATAATTTGGGGGTTGGGTGGGGGCGCGGGGCGGTGGGTGGTTCTTTATGCATATTGGTATGAAAAGGCCCCCGGCTGGCGGGGGCCTTTCGCGTTCCTGCCCGTGTGCGCCGCCTCAGCGCTTGGAGAACTGGAAGCTGCGGCGGGCCTTGGGCTTGCCATACTTCTTGCGCTCCACCACGCGGGCGTCGCGGGTGAGGAAGCCGCCTTTCTTCAGCACCGGGCGCAGGGCCGGCTCGTAGTTCACCAGCGCGCGGGAGATGCCGTGACGCACCGCGCCCGCCTGGCCGGACAGGCCACCGCCGGAAACGGTGCAGATGACGTCATACTGCGTTTCGCGCTGCGCGGCCTGAAGCGGCTGCTTGAGGATCATCAGCAGCGTGGCGCGGGCGAAATATTCGTCCGCCGGCTTGCCGTTCACGGTGATCCTGCCGCTGCCCGGCCTGATCCACACGCGGGCAACGGAGTTCTTGCGCTTGCCGGTGGCGTAGGCCCGGCCATGCTCGTCGATCTTCGGCTCCGGCAGGGCCTGCTCTTCCGTCGTTGCGCCTTCCATGGCTTCCGACAGGTTCTCGAGAGTGGTTTCCTCAGCCATCAGGCCCTCCTCGCGTTCTTCGGATTGAGCGCCTTCACGTCCAGCGTCTCGGGCTTCTGGGCCGCGTGCGGGTGCTCGGGCCCGGCATAGATCTTCAGGTTCTTCAGCTGGCGATAGGCCAGCGGGCCTTTCGGCAGCATGCGCTTCACGGCCAGCCACAGCACCTTTTCCGGCTTCTTGCCCGTGAGCATCTTGTCCATGGTGCGCTCCTTGATGCCGCCGGGATAGCCGGTGTGCCAGTAGTGCTTCTTCTTCTGCATCTTCTGGCCGGTGAGAAGAACCTTGTCGGCGTTCACCACGATGATGTTGTCGCCGCAGTCCACGTGCGGCGTGTATTGCGGCTTGTGCTTGCCGCGCAGGCGGGTGGCGATGATGGAAGCCAGACGGCCCAGCACGACACCATCGGCGTCGATGAGGACCCACTTCTTCTCCACCTCGCCCGGCTTGGCGTTCCAGGTTTTCATGGCCTGTTCGGGCTCCGTGATTGCAGGTTTTGCCGTAATTCGTGGGCACAGCCCCGTTCCGGAGCCGCTGCATAGCCGAACGCGAAGATGGCGTCAAGCCCGAAACAGGAAACATGAATGCAAAAAATTCATTGATTCAAGTGATTTGCAAATAAGGTATTTTCTTACCCCTGCAAATGGAATCGCCGGCATTCGCGCGCGCCTTCCCACAAAAGGCTTGACGAGTGCGACATTTTGTTTTCCGATACCGTGCGGCGGGGAAAAACAAATCAGCCTCGCCATCCCTCTCGGGGAGAACGAAAAGGGAGGTCCTGCCACGAACCTGTCTCTCGACCGTTCTTCCGGCTTCCGATATCCGGATGTGCACCTCGCGCCCGGCGCCGGGTGGCGTGTGCCGAAAAGAGTCGGAATCCGGCCAGCGCCACGGGTGTGTCCGGATGCGGCCAGGGCACCGTTTTCATGGCGAGAAAAAACAGCAACAAGGAGAAGGACAGAGCGATGAAAAAGATGTTCGCGATGGCGCTTGGCGCCGTGATGATGGCCGGCGCGGTTTCCGCCGCCAATGCCGGCACGCTGGACGACGTGAAGAAGAAGGGCTTCATCCAGTGCGGCGTTTCCCAGGGCCTGCCCGGCTTCTCCATGCCGGACGACAAGGGCAACTGGAAGGGCATCGACGTGGACTTCTGTCGCGCCCTGGCGGCGGCCGTCTTCGCCGACCCGAACAAGGTGAAGTTCACCCCGCTGTCGGCCAAGCAGCGCTTCAACGCCCTGCGCTCCGGCGAGGTGGACGTGCTTTCGCGCAACACCACCTGGACCATGCAGCGCGACACCGAGCAGGGCCTGAACTTCGCCGGCGTGCTCTACTACGACGGCCAGGGCTTCATGGTGCGCAAGTCCATGGGCGTGACCTCCGCGCTGCAACTGAACGGCGCGGCGGTGTGCACCAACACCGGCACCACCACCGAGCTGAACGTGGCCGACTTCTTCCGCTCCCACAAGATGAAATACGAGGTGGTGGCGTTCGAGAAGGCGGACGAGGTGGTGAAGGCCTATGACGAAGGCCGCTGCGATGTCTACACCACCGACCGTTCGGGCCTGGCCGCCATGCGCCTGAAGATGAAGAACCCGGACGAGCACGTGGTGCTGCCGGAGATCATCTCCAAGGAGCCGCTGGGGCCGGTGGTGCGCCATGGCGACGATCAGTGGTTCGACATCGTGAAGTGGACGCTGTTCGCCATGGTCAACGCCGAGGAGCTGGGCGTGACCTCCAAGAACGTGGACGAGATGAAGAAGTCCACCAACCCGGCCATCAAGCGCCTGCTGGGCGTGGAAGGCGACTTCGGCAAGATGATCGGCCTGTCCAACGACTGGGCCTACAACGTCATCAAGCTGGTGGGCAACTACGGCGAGATCTATGACCGCAACGTCGGCCCCAAGACGCCGCTGGGGCTGGCCCGCGGGCTGAACGCCCTGTGGAACAAGGGCGGCATCATGTATGCCCCGCCGATCCGCTGATTTTCGGCACATGCATTCGGGCATGACGGCCTGATGGCGCAACGCTTTCCCCTCCGGTGCCGGCACGGCGCCGGAGGGGTGTGCCTCGGGCCAGGGAGGGGGCCTGCATCATGAGCACGGCAGAAGCCGTCATCGCCGAAACGGCGGCGGAAGGACAGGCGCGCCAGCGGCGGCTGATCCTGGTGCTGCTGCTGACCATCGCCTCGCTGCTGATTTTCTGGGGCAGCGCCAGCGCCTTCTACTATCACTCACCCACCGGCATGTTCGCCGACCTCGCGCGCTGGGTCGGCGACATCGCCGCGGCGCTCGTCACCTTCGACGGCGGCTTCCTGCAGTGGCTGGGGCGCATCGGCATCGCGGTCATCCGCGTCGCACCGTTGTTCTCGGCCATCTTCATCGTTGGCGTGGCCTTGCGCCTGCGCAACTGGCTGGTGCGCGAGCACCCCCGCCCGGCATCGGCCAACCCGCTGTTCGACCGGCATTTTCGCGGCATTTTCTCGGAACTGGTCATCTTCACCCTGCTGGCCGCCTTCCTGTGGTGGATCACCGGCAACACGGTGGAAAACCTGCACCGGCTGAAGGGCGACCAGGTTGTGGGCTTCGACTTCCTGTCCAGCACCGCCGGCTTCGGCATCAACCAGATCCTGTTCATCGACTACGCCGAAACCTCCAGCTACGCCACCGCCATCATGGTGGGGCTCATCAACACCCTGGTGCTGTCGTTCGCCGGCATCGTGCTGGCCACCATCATCGGCTTCATCATCGGCATCATGCGGCTGTCGCACAACTGGGTGATCTCGAAGCTGGCGGCGGGCTATGTCGAGTTCTTCCGCAACGTGCCGCTGCTGCTGCAAATCTTCGTCTGGTACAACGCGGTGCTCAAGCCCCTGCCCCGGCCGCGGCAGTCCATCGCGGTGGCGGATTCCATTTTCATCAACAATCGCGGCGTCTATGCGCCCAAGCCCCTGTTCACCGACGCCTGGTGGTTCGTGGTGGCGGCCTTCATTTTCGGCATCGTGGCGAGCTGGTTCATCGCCCGCTGGGCGCACCGGCGACAGATGGAGACGGGCCAACCCTTTCCCGTGCTGACGACGGCGCTGGCGCTGATCTTCGGCCTGCCGCTTTTGACTTATGGTCTCGTGCACCTGCTGGCCGGGCCGCCGGTGCATTTCGACTATCCGGTCTTGCGCGGCTTCAACTATCAGGGCGGCATGCGCATCATCCCCGAGTTCATCGCCATGCTGCTGGCGCTGTCCATCTACACCGGCGCCTTCATCGGCGAGATCGTGCGCGCCGGCATTCAGGCGGTGCCGCACGGGCAGACGGAGGCGGCGCTGGCGCTGGGGCTGACGCGCGGGCAGATGCTGCGGCTCGTCATCATTCCGCAGGCGATGCGGGTGATCATTCCACCGCTGACCTCGCAATATCTGAACCTGACCAAGAATTCCTCGCTGGCGGTGGCCATCGCCTATCCGGATCTGGTGGCGGTGGGCGGCATCGTCATCAATCAGTCCGGCCACGAGCTGGAGGTGTTCGCCATCTGGATGCTCATCTATCTGTCGCTGAGCCTGGCCACCTCCGCCTTCATGAACTGGTACAACGCCAAGATGAAACTGGTGGAGCGGTGAGGATGATGCTCTGTTTGGCGAACAACATGTCGCCGCATGATTCACCGGCATTCACTGATGCGCTCGCCGGTGGGCGGCGTTCCCCCACATCGTCATGCCCGGACTTGTTCCGGGCATCCAGGGCGAGACGCTCCTCCGGGTGTGGCTTCCTCGGAAAACCTCTCGCACGCTTTCGCAAGCTGCCCTGGATTGCCGGGACAAGCCCGGCAATGACGGGAGAGAAAGCGCCGGCGAATGGTAAAGGCATGGCAACACACAACACCATCGGCGTCGCCACGACCGCATCCGGCAAGGGAGGGCGGCCATGACCACCGAGGCCCGCAAGACCGTCTTTTATCGCAGCGAGATGCTGCCGCCAAAGCCGCCGCCGCCG
>JALVFB010000349.1 GCA_027030295.1 Hyphomicrobiales bacterium | reverse complement strand
GCATCCTCGGCATCATGGGCGCCCTTTTCAGAGGGGTTCCCTTTTCCCGCCTGATTACCTTGCGAACATTGTATCTGCGGTTTGAAGCATGGATGAACACATTGGATATCTGGTGGCGGATGAATCCATTCACTGGCGTCGGCCCGGGGATGCACCGGCATTATCTGAAAGGAGCCCACAGGATGGAGCATTTGCCGTATGCATATCAGGCCGGGCATGCCCATAACGACTATTTGGCCGCTCTGGCGGATTTGGGCGTCATCGGGTTTCTGGCGTGGGGGGGATTGCTGACCTTGATATTTGTCGGTCTGTGGCGGCGTCGCAACGAAAATCAGTTTTTCCGTGTGAGTTTGGCAATATTCGTGGGGTATCTCGTGGCGTCGCTGACGGAAATACACTTCATGCGCCTGCGGGAGATGACCCTCGTGATTGTCGTCATGGTCCTGGGGCTGTCTGCGTTGGTATACAGAACGGACGGCAAACCCGCATGATGGTTCCGTCCTGGTGGATCACCTTTCAATGAAAGCGTCTTTTTTGCGGAATGAATTCCATCCCTGCACAAACCGGAACCTTTCAGGCATGGATACTTGACGTCAACCGCTGGGGAGACACCCAGCAGATGCGCACACTCGCGGAAGCGACTCCCGGGCTGGACTACGAGCTGCTTTCCCTTTCTCCCCTTCGCGGACGACCGCCGAAGTTGCGTCGCGTTCCGCGCCATTCCATCCGTTGGCTGCACCCGAACAGCCGGGCCTTGCTCAGGCCGCCCTGGCCGGACGTGGTTTTTCTGGGAGGGCGCCACGCCGTTTCCGTGGCGTTGTGGATCCGGCGGCAACATCCACGAACCCGGCTTGTCGCCTTTGGCCGGCCTTGCGCCCCCCTTCACCTGTTTGACCTTGTCCTGTCGAATGTCGTGTATTTGCCGCCGGATCTTCCCAATGTTCTGCGCCTGCGGGCTCCCTTGCACGTGCTCGATGAACAGAGGCTGAGCGCCGCGAAGAAGACATGGCGCCCCCGGTTGCGGGATTTGCCGAGGCCCTACATCGCCTTGCTGGTGGGAGGCACGAGTGCCCCATTCAGGTTTTCACCGGATGAGGCCGCGCGCCTGGGGCGGGAGGCTTCCGGGCTGGCGAGCCGACTGGGCGGGTCGCTGCTGGTGACGACCAACAATCGCGTCTCCGTGGAGAGCACGAGAGCCTTGTTCAACGCCGTTTCCGTGCCGGCCTTTCTGCATGATTGCCGGGAAAAAGGCGAGAATCCCTATCTGGGGTTCCTGGCGCTGTCCGATGCCATGGTGGTCACGCTGGATTCCCTGTCCATGATGACGGAGGCGGCCGGCACCGGGGTTCCGGTGCTGATTTTTCCATTGGAAGAGGAAAGGAATCTCCTGCGCGACGGGATCGATCGGCTGTATGACGCATCGATGAACCGCGCCTCTCTGAGGTGGATGCACGCCCTGTTGCGGCGGATCGAGGCTCAGGGAATTCTTTTGCGCCGCGCGGACAGGAAAAGGTTCGCCGAATGGCTGGTCGGGGAAGGACATGCCCGGTGGTTTTCTCCCGATCCTGCCGTGCTGGCGGGGCCGGAACAGCCGCGCCGGCTGGACATGAAAGGAGAATTGGAAAGGGCCGTTGAGCGCCTGCGGTCGATCCTGCATGAAGCGCCCCGCGGCGGAGCGGGGTAGAGAAAGTGGTGCCGGCTGAGGGCCTCGAACCCCCGACCCCCTGATTACAAATCAGGTGCTCTGCCAACTGAGCTAAGCCGGCGCGGATCGCATCGGTCGTTCCATTGCGACGGGCCCGCCCGCCTGTCAAGCC
>JALVFB010000348.1 GCA_027030295.1 Hyphomicrobiales bacterium | reverse complement strand
ACGCTGTGGGTCATCGGTTCCTATCACAACATCTTCCGCGTCGGCGCCATCATGCAGGATCTCGGCTTCTGGCTGCTCAACGACGTCATCTGGCTGAAGACCAACCCCATGCCGAACTTCCGCGGCCGGCGCTTCACCAACGCGCACGAGACGCTCATCTGGGCGGCGCGCGAGAAGAACAGCCGCTATACCTTCAATTACGAGGCGCTGAAGGCGCTGAACGACGACAAGCAGATGCGCTCGGACTGGCTGCTGCCCATCTGCACCGGACAGGAGCGGCTGCGCGACGAGACGGGCGCGAAACTGCACCCGACGCAGAAGCCCGAGGCCCTGCTCTACCGCGTGCTGCTGGCCTCCACGAAGCCGGACGACGTGGTGCTCGATCCATTTTTCGGCACCGGCACCACCGGCGCGGTGGCCCGGAAGCTGGGGCGGCGGTTCATCGGCATCGAGCGCGACGAGCGCTACGCCGAGGAAGCGCGCCGGCGCATCGACGCCATCCGCCCGTTGCCCAGGCGCGACATCCAGATCACGAAGCCGAAGCGGGCGGAACCGCGGGTGCCCTTCGGCGTGCTGGTGGAACAGGGCTTCATCCGCCCCGGCGAGGTGCTGACCGACGCCGCCGGTCGCTTCGCGGCGCGGGTGCGGGCGGACGGCACACTGGCGACAAACGACGCCGTGGGCTCCATTCACCGGCTGGGCGCGCAGGTGCAGGGTTTGCAGGCCTGCAACGGCTGGACCTTCTGGCACGTGAAGCGCAAGGGGCGGCTGGTGCCCATCGACCTCATCCGGCAGGAATATCGCCGGCAGCTGGCCAAGGAGCTGGCCTGAACCGCGCACCACCGCCACGGGCGCGCTCCTGGCGCCCCCTGGCTGATTGCGCGCCAGATGAGACGGAGAGGGTGACGGGCGCGCCACAACGTCCGCTCAGGCTTCCTCCTCCGACCGGGCCAGGCTGCGCACCAGCTCCACCACCGCGCGACGCACGCCGGCATCCTTGATGGCGGCGAAATGGCGGTTCAGTTGCAGACCTTCGGAAGAATTCAGAAAGTCCATGATCATGGTGTGATCGCGGGCTTCCGCCATGCCTTCCACCGGCTCCGGCCCGGTTACGGACTGGGGCAGATCCTCGAAGAAATACTGCACCGGCACGCCCAGTATCTGCGCTATGCGATACAGGCGGCTGGCGGAGATGCGGTTGGTGCCCTTCTCATACTTCTGCACCTGCTGGAAGGTCAGCCCCAGCTCCTTTCCCAGGCGCTCCTGACTCATCCCGATGAGCATGCGGCGCATGCGCACCCGGTTGCCGACGTGCACGTCGATCGGATTTGGATTCTTGGTTGCCATGATACTCCCCAGACCGCTGGTTTGTCCGGTCTGCACGGAAAGACAGGATGGTTGCCAGACAGGTAGTCCCCCGACGAATGCCAATGCGCACCAACAACCCTTGCGCGCATACACTATATGACATTCGCCCTGGGGTCAAATATCTTGCCGCATGCGGCAACATATTCGTGTGCGCTCCATTAGCATCAACAAAAACAGCATGGCAAGCACAATCTGCCACCTATTCATGCGTGCATAAATGCCATGCGAATCATTAGCAGGCAGGAGAAAGACGCGCATGCCACGCCGCTGCAGGGGCAGCTCATGCAAAATTCTGCCAAATCCGTCAACCACCGCGGAAATGCCGGTGTTGGCCACACGCACAAGCGGCAGATTGCGCTCGATGGCGCGAAACCGCGCGGCCATGAAGTGCTGATACGGCCCCGACGACGTGCCGAACCAGGCGTCGTTGGTCACGTTCAGCAGCCAGCGGGTATCATCGGCCCGTGGCGGCGGATCGTCGAACACGATCTCGTAGCAGACGAAGGCCTCGAAGGGAGGCAGGCCGTCCACGCGGTGCGGACCGGGGTCGCGGCCGAAGAAAAAGCCGCGCGGCACCGGCACCACCTGACGAATGCCCAGCGGACGCAACAGCCGGGCCAGCGGCAGATATTCGCCGAACGGCACCAGCCGGCGCTTGTCATAGACGAAACGGACGCGCCCCCGGTCATCGACGCCGAGAATGGAGTTGAACAGGGCCGGGCCGCCGGGCTTCAGCATTTCCTTCGGCGCGCGGCGCAGGGCGCCGGTGAACAGCCAGGCGTTTTCCGGCAATGCCTTGCCGATCATGCCCAATGCCCGGGGGCTGTCCCGCAGCAGAAAGGGCACGGCGCTCTCCGGCCAGACGATCACCAAAGGGCCGGTGGCGGGCAGCCTGGCCGCCGACGCCACCGCCCGCCGGGTCATCTCCAGCAGGGTCTGAAACACGCGGTCGCGGTTTTCGGGACGCCATTTTTCCTTCTGGCTGATGTCGGGCTGGATGATGGCGACGCGCACGTTGGTGCTTTTCACCGGCGCGCGCAGCCGCCAGGCGCCAAAGGCCCACAGCGCGGCGAACAGCGCCAGCCCCGCGATGCCAACCGCGACGGCCGCCCTGGCATTGCCGCCACGCCAGCACAGCCAGGCTTGCGCGGGCAACGCGGCGAACAGAATCACCAGCGCGCTCAGCCCCCACACGCCGATGAGCGAGGCCGCCTGCATCAGCGGCAACAGGGTTTGCGGATCCAGCGCATGGGCGAAAGGGTTCCATGGAAAGCCGCCGAACACCAGCGGGCTTTCGCGCATCATCCGAAACAGGGGGATCAGCAGCGCCAGGCGGGCGGCGGAAAAGACATCATCGCGCCACAGGAGGCCGTAAACCGCGCCTGCGACGGCCATGAACGCGGCGGCGGCGGCGGCCAGCGCGGCCACGGCGAAGGGCGCGATGGCGGCGAACTTTTCGGCCTCGACGAAAAAGGCCTCCGCCACCCAGCGCAGGCCCCAGCCTTCCCAGCCCAGCCCGAAGGCGAACAGCAGGAGTGCGGCGGCAAGTGCACGGGCGCGGCGGGTGGCGAGCGGCGCCAGCGCCGCATGCAGCACCAGCAGCAGCCCGCTCATGGCCACGGGCAGCAACCAGGTGGCATGGGTGGCGGGCAGCGCCCGCGCCGCCAAGAGGCCACAGCCCAGCGCCAGCACGGACAACCAGAGCATGTGCCTGCGCTTTTTCATGCACTGGCTGTGGCTGGCGAGGCAATCTCTGTCAAGAGATGTCATGGATGCATCAGAACCGGTTGCCTGTTCTGTGCAGGCTGTATTCGTTCATCTCCCTCCCCCTGGCAGGGGGGGGGTGGGGGGGGGGGGCGGGCGAGGGGCGCTTGTGCGCGCCATCTTGCCTTTCCGTCAGAAGTATCGCCGCCCGACCCCCTCCCGGCCCCTGACGGGGCCGACCTCCCCCTTCCAGGGGGAGGAAAGGGACTGACCGCTTCTTACGCTTTTCTCGCTGATCACGGAAAACGTGCGTCTGGTGTAACAGCATGGGCGCGCAACGCCGCTTCCGCCTCCGCGATGGCCTGGGGGGTGCCCACGTGCAGCCACGGGCCATCATGCAACAGGCCGAACAGGCGGCCCGCGCGCATGGCGGCGTCGAACAGCACGTTCATGGAAAAGCGCGGCGTCGCCGGCGCGGCGACGAACAGGCGCGGGTGCACGACATATATGCCGGTGAACACGAAGGCGACGGGCTTCTCCTCCTCGCGGGCGCGGCGCAGCGAACACGGTTGCGCCTGCGGCATGCCGCCGTCCACGCAGAGAAAGTCGCCGCCCTTGCCATGGCCCACCGCATGTTCCAATGGGCAGAGCAGCAGCAGCGCGTCCATGCGCGCATCGTCCCAGGCGGCGGCGAGGCGGGCCAGCGCCGGAACCTCGCCGTCGATCCAGATGCTGTCGGTGTTGACCACGTAGAACGGCGCATCGCCCAGCAGGGGCAGGGCCTTGCGGATGCCGCCGCCGGTTTCCAGCAGCTCGCCGCGTTCGTCGGAAACGACGATGGCGGGCGGCGGCGTTTGCGCTTGCGCCCAGTCCTCCAGCCGGTCGGCCAGCCAGTGGACGTTCATCACCACCTTTCGCACCCCGGCGGCGCGCAGGCGCTCCAGCGCGTATGCGATGAGCGGCCTGCCCGCCACTTCAATGAGCGGCTTGGGCGTGTGTTCGGTGAGCGGGCGCATGCGGGTGCCCAGCCCGGCGGCCAGCAGCATGGCGGTGGTGATGCGCGTCGTTTCCGTCATGGACTCATGACCAGCAGGAACAGGCCGAACAGGCCGGACAGACCGAGGCCACCCAGCACGCTCAGCCGCGAAACGACATGCCAGCGCAGGATACGCCGTGCGAACAGGAAGGCGAACAGCGCCAACAGGGCAGCGTTCAGCGCCAGCCAGCAAAGCAATGTCAGCCGGATGTCGCTCATATGACGCTCTCCCGTTCGTGTTCCGCCGCCAGCGCGCGCACTTCCGGCAGGTGGGCGTCAAGCCAGTCCAGCAGCGCCGTCAGCGCCTCTCCGCCCGCCGCCGGCAGGCCGTCGCGGCGCTCGAGATTGCGCAACAACCAGTGGGCCACCCGCGGCAGGTGGGCGAGATAGTGCGGCTTGCCGTCGCGGCGGTGCAGGCGGGTGAAGATGCCCAGCACCTTGGCCGCGCGCTGCGCGCCCATGACCGCGTAGGAGAGGCGAAGGGCGGCCTCGTCGAACGCCGGCTCCCGCGCCGCCCGCAGGTCGCAATACATGGCCAGCATCTCGCGCTCCAGCGGCTCCGGCACGGTGATGCGCGCATCCTGCAACAGCGAGGCGAGATCATAGGCGGCCGGGCCGATGACGGCGTCCTGGGTGTCGATCAGTCCCACCCGGCGCACGCCGTCGCGCCCGGGCAGCCAGATGAGGTTGGGCGAATGATAATCCCGCAGCACCCACACGGGCCTTTCGCCTCCGGGTCGGGCGAAGGCCAGCAGTGTTTCCATCGCCTCCAGAAAGGTGGCGCGCGCTTCTTGCGGACAGGGCGCGCCCGCCTTCACGCGCGGCCAGAACCAGTCGCACAGCAGTTCCGCCTCCACCAGAAAGGCCTGCTTGTCGTAGTCGGCCAGCCGATACGCGCCGCCATCGGGCAAGGCCACCTCGCGCGGCCAGTCGCGCCCGGCCATGTCCGCCAGCAGTTCGGTGGCGGCGCGCAACAATTCCGGCATGCGCCCTTCGCCATAGAGGCGGCCGAAGACGGCGTCGCCGAAGTCCTCGAGCAGCAACAGGCCGGCGTCGAAGTCATGGGCGAAAATCTCCGGCGCCGAATAGCCCTGCCGCCGCAATTCCGTGTTCACCGCCCACACGGCGCGCACGGAGCGGGCCAGGTGCGCCAGCTCGTCGTAACTTTTTCCGTCGCGGATGGGCGGGCCGTCCGGGCGCTCGGGCATGTCCATCAGGATCATCGGCGGCCGCCCCGGCGCGGATATGCGTTCATAGCGGCGGGTGGAGGCATCGCCCTGCAGGAAACGGCGCCGGATGGGCGCCGCCGATCCCGGCGCGCGGGCGAGAAAATCGTTTGCCGCCGCCAGCCGTTTCAGGCGCGCCGCCCAGGCGCCATGGCCGATCAGCTCCGCCACGCGACTCTTTCCGCCTTCGGCATCGGCAAGATGCACCTCCAGCCTGTCGCGCGGCAGGTCGGGCAGACGGTCGGGCCATTCCACCAGCAGCGCGTGATCCGCCGCCAGCTCGGCAAGGCCCAGCTCCTCCACCTCGAACGGATCGGCGATGCGATAGAGATCCACGTGCGCCACCGGCACGCGGGTGGCGTCATAGGGCTGCACCAGGGTGAAGGTGGGGCTGGGCACCTCCGTTTCCTCGGCCATGTCCGGCGGCAGCAGGGCGCGGATGAAGGCGCGCGCCAGCGTGGTCTTGCCGGCGCCGAGATCGCCGAACAGCAGAATCCAGTCGCCGGGGCGGACGAACAACGCCAGTTCGCGCCCCAGCGATTGCGTCGCCGCTTCATCCGCCAGTGGATGGCGCAGACGAAAGACCTCCGCTCGTGTGTTCATGCCTTCTCCCGCAGCGCCGAATGGTTCTGTGGCAGGCGGCAGATGACGGTGGTGCCCCGGCCCTCGCGCGAGATCAGCTCCACCTGTCCGCCGTGCAGCTCGATGAGCGCCTTGACCAGCGGCAGCCCCAGTCCCGGCCCGCGGTGGCCTTCCGGCGAGGGCCGGGCATAGAAGCGCTCGAACACGCGGGGCAGCACCTCGGCGTTCATGCCCGGACCTTCATCGGCGACCCAGAACTCCACGTCGCCCTCGGCATTGTGGCGGGCGCCCAGGCGCACCGTGGTGCCGCGACGGCCGAAGCCGATGGCGTTCACCAGCAGATGACGCAACACCTGCATGATGCGGTTGCGATCCGCGTGCATGGTCTGCACGTCTTCCGCCACCTCCACCTCCAGCGCCATGTCGCGCCGGACGAGCCGCGATTCCACCTGGACGGCCAGCTCCTCCAGCATCGGCACCACCTCGAATTCCGTGATGCTCAGCTCCAGCTTGCCGGCGTCCAGGGCGGTGAGATCCAGCACCGTGTCGATCTTGTCCAGCAGCTCGTAGGAAGCCTCCAGGATGTTGTCCATGAACTCCCGCTGGCGCGCGTTCAACTCGCCGCCCAGCCCCATGCGCATGGCTTCCGTATAGCCCTTGATGGTGTTCAGCGGCGAACGCATCTCGTAGGAAATGGAATCGAGGAACACCGTCTTGATGCGGTCGCTTTCCTCCAGCGCCTCGGCCCGTTCCTGGGCGGCGCGGGCGGCGAGAATGGCGTCGGTCATGTCCGACCAGGTGACCAGCGTGTTGCCGTCGGGCAACGGCACCATCTGATAGTTGAACACCCGCCCGTCGCGCAGGGTGAGGCGCCGCGACCGCGGGCTGCGCTCCTCGTCCACCCCGATGATGTCGAACTTGAATTCGTCCCACCAGCGCCCGTCCTCCACCAGTTGACGGCACCCGGAGATGATGTCGTCCACGTGCGGGCGCATCTTCAGCCGCGCCTCGTCCATCCGCCACAGATCGGCGAAGACGCGGTTGAACAGGCGCAGGCGGCCATCGGTGCCGAACACCGCCACCGCCTCGTGCAGGTTGTCCAGCGTTTCCTCCTGCACCTGCAGGACTTCGCGGTAGCGCGCCTCCAGCCGCAGCTGCTCGGTGATGTCCTCGAACAGGTAGATGACGCCCTCGCCCGGCTGGGGCTCGGCGATGACCTCCACCATGTGGCCATGGGCCAGCTGCCAGCGCTGGCGGCGCGGCTGGCCGCTGGTGTAGATCTCCAGCCAGCGCTGGCGCCAGGTGGGAAAGTCCTCGGTGACCTGCAACAGTTTCTGATCGAACAGCCGGTTGAGGATGTCGTCTTCCGTCGGGTGACGGGCCAGCCAGCCCTCGTCGAAGCCCCACAGGCGGGCATAGGCGGCGTTGTGGAACACCAGCCGGCGCTCGGCGTCGAAGATGGCGATGGCGGTGCCAAGCTGGTCGAAAATGCGCCCCTGCGCGGTCTTGCGCTGTTGCAGCTCCTCGCGCAAC
>JALVFB010000347.1 GCA_027030295.1 Hyphomicrobiales bacterium | reverse complement strand
TGGGCGACACGGTGCACATCACCGCGCGGGACATCATCGACACTACCGCGCCCTATGACCTCGTTTCGAAGATGCGGGCGAGCTTCTGGGTGCTGGGGCCGCTGCTGGCGCGCTGTGGCGAGGCCAGGGTGTCGCTGCCGGGGGGGTGCGCCATCGGCACCCGGCCCGTCGATCTGTATCTGAAGGCGCTCTCGCAGATGGGCGCGGACATCGACGTGGAAGGCGGCTACGTGGTGGCCCGCGCGCCGAAGGGGCGGCTGAAGGGCGCGCATATCGTCTTTCCCAAGGTTTCCGTGGGCGCGACGCACGTGGCGTTGATGGCGGCGACGCTGGCCGAAGGCGAAACCGTCATCGAAAACGCCGCGCGCGAGCCGGAGGTGGGCGATCTCGCCAACTGCCTCGTGAAGATGGGGGCGGACATCGAAGGCATCGGCACCGCCACCCTGCGCATTCAGGGCCGCGAGCGGCTGCACGGGGCGGAGCACTCCATCCTGCCCGACCGCATCGAGGCCGGCACCTATGCCATGGCGGCGGCCATGACCGGCGGCGACGTGCTGCTGACCGGCGCGCAGGCGGAAACCCTTTCCGCCTTCATCGACGTGATGGCGCAGGCCGGCGTGTCGGTGACGGAAGAAAACGGGGGATTGCGGGTCCGCCGGGCCAATGGCGATCTGCGCGCGGTGACGGTGGAAACGCAGCCCTTCCCCGGCTTTCCCACCGACTTGCAGGCGCAGCTCATGGCGCTGATGACGCGGGCCGAGGGCGTTTCCTCCATCCGCGAGACGATTTTCGAGAATCGCTTCATGCACGTGCAGGAACTGGTGCGGCTGGGGGCGGACATCTCGCTCATGGGCGACACGGCCTTGGTGAAGGGCGTGGAGACACTGAAAGGAGCGCCGGTGATGGCCACCGATCTGCGCGCTTCCGTCTCCCTGGTCATCGCCGGGCTGGCGGCGGAGGGCGAAACCGAAATCCACCGCATCTATCATCTCGACCGCGGCTTCGAGGCCCTGGAAGAGAAGCTTTCCGCCGTGGGGGCGGACATCGAGCGCGTGCCGGCGTGACAAACCGCGCCGCCGTGCCCATATGGGGAGAGACAGATGCAGGAAAGCGGGAATGCCGCCGATGCGGCAGTGAAAGGGAGCAGTGGCACGGCCATGGAACTCCTGAAACTGGCGGCGCTGGACGAGGATGATCTGCGCATCATCTCCGCGCACATGCAGGACGCGCATTTCCGGCTGGGCGACATCACCTGGCTGCGCGAGAAGGGGCGCTTCGTGCTGGTGGGCAATCGTTATGAGTGGCTCTCGCACCTGCGCGGCGATCATGATGTGCCGATGCAGGCGCGCACGGGGCTGCACTTCGACCACGTGCGGGCGGTGAAGGCGCGCAACGTGCGCCAGGAGGCGAAGGACGGCGTATTGTCGCTGCTGGCCATCGCCTTTCATCCGGCGGAAGAGCCGCCGGGCGGATATATCGACCTGATCTTTTCCGGCGACGCCTGTATCCGGCTGGAGGTGGAGTGCATCGAGGCGTGGATGGAAGACCTCGGCGAATGCTGGTGCGTGGAGGCCATGCCCTGCCACGAGGACGAGCGCTGAACATTTCCCACGTTTGAGGGCGTTCGCGCGTCAATGGCGGTGGAATGCCATTGGCGCTTTTTGTCTGGGCAAGTAAAAGGGCGGGAACGGACAGGCGTTTTCCCATCGGAGAGACACCCATGAGCCGGATGCTGAACACGGCCAAGGCCGGTTTCGAGGAACAATTGCGCGAGCTGCTGGCGGCGCGAGCCGACGCCAGCGAGGGCGTGCGCGAGCAGGT
>JALVFB010000346.1 GCA_027030295.1 Hyphomicrobiales bacterium | reverse complement strand
CGCGCGGCTTGCTGCCTTTGGCATGACGCGCCGGCCCGGGCGTTCGGCCAGCAACGACCCCGGCCTGCAGGCGCTGTTGCAGGCGAAGGCCGATGCCATCACCTTCGTCGCCAAGGGCTGGGACTATCACGTGGAACTGGCGCTGAAATGCTCGCTTGAGGAGAACCTGGCGGCCATCCGCGATTCCGTCACCGCCGCGAAGGAGCGCGGCTTCGAGCCGCTGGTGGACGTGGAGCATTTTTTCGACGGCTACAAGGCCAACCCGGACTACGCGCTGAAATGCGTGGAAACGGCGCTGGAAGCGGGCGCGCGCTGGGCCGTGCTGTGCGACACCAACGGCGGCACCCTGCCCGAGGAGATCGAGGAGATCGCGGCCACCGTGGCCGGGCGCTTCGGCGGCGATCACCTCGGCATTCACTGCCATGACGACACCGGCATGGCGGTGGCCAACTCGCTGGCCGCCGTGCGCGGCGGCGTGCGCATGATCCAGGGCACGCTCAACGGCATCGGCGAGCGCTGCGGCAACGCCAATCTCGTCACCCTCATCCCCACGCTGGCGCTGAAGCCGCGCCATGCCGAGCGCTTCGAGCTGGGGCTGAAGCCGGACGCGCTGAAGAAGCTCACCCAGATCTCCCGCGCCTTCAACGAGATCATCAACCGCCCGCCGGAGGAACAGGCGCCCTATGTGGGGCTGACGGCGTTTGCCACCAAGGCCGGCATTCATGCCTCGGCCATCCTGAAAAGCCCGGACACCTACGAACACGTGCCGCCGGAGGCGGTGGGCAACGTGCGCCGGGTGCTGGTTTCCGACCAGGCCGGCAAGTCCAACCTTGTCTCCGAGCTGAAACGCTACGGCCTTCAGGTGAGCAAGGACGACCCGCGCCTGACCGCCTTGCTGGCCGAGATCAAGGAGCGCGAGGCGGCGGGCTATGCCTATGACACGGCGGAAGCCTCGCTGGAGCTGCTGGCGCGGCGCCGGCTGGGCACGGTGCCGGACTATTTCGACGTGGAAAGCTACAAGGTGCTGGTGGAGCGCCGCTACAACGCGCGCGGCGAGCTGGTCACCGTGGCCCAGGCCATCGTCAAGGTGAAGATCGACGAAGAGGAATACATGTCCGTGGCCGAGGGCAACGGCCCGGTGCACGCGCTGGACGCGGCGCTTCGCAAGGATCTCGGCCCCTATTCGCGCAAGCTCGACGATCTGGAACTGGTGGATTACAAGGTGCGCATCGTCAACACCGGAACCGACGCCACCACCCGCGTGCTCATCGAGTGGCGCTACAACGGCGGCGAGCGTTTCTTCACCGTCGGCGTCTCGCCCAACATCATCGACGCCTCCTTCGAGGCCATGCTGGACGCCATCACCTACCGCCTGCTGAAGAACGGCGCGGCGGAAGCGGGCAAGGAAGCGGCGGAGTGAGGCCATCCTCCACCCTCCCGAAAGGAGAACCATTCATGTCCGCCGCTCACCGGGATGACCCGCGCGGCATGGCACTGGCGTTCGCCGCCTATGTCATCTGGGGCGCCTTTCCGCTGTTCTTCCACCTCCTGCAAGGGGTGAGCGCGGTGGAAATCGTCGTGCACCGCGCCGTGTGGTCGCTGCCGGCGGTGGCCGCATTATTGTGGCTCGCCGGGCGCGGCGGTGCGCTGAAGGCGGCACTTGCACCGTTGCGCGACTGGCATCAGGCGCGGGTGCTGCTGGCCTCGGCAACGCTGCTGCTGGTCAACTGGGGCTTTTTCGTCTGGGGCGTGGTCAATGGCTACACCCTGCAATCGGCGCTGGGCTACTACATCAATCCGCTGGTGAACGTGCTGCTGGGGT
>JALVFB010000345.1 GCA_027030295.1 Hyphomicrobiales bacterium | reverse complement strand
CCAGGGGCTACCATCTGGAGCACAATTTCGGCCACGGCAGGCAGCATCTCGCCGCGCTGCTGGCGACCATGAACCTGCTGGCCTTTTCCTATCACACCGTGTGCGACCTGGCCGATGCGCTGTGGAAGGAAGCGCGGGATGTGATCGGCACGCGCAAGCGCTTCTTCGAGGAGCTGCGCATCATCACGCGCTATCTGGTGTTTCCGGACTGGAGCACCCTCATCCGCACCATGGTCAGCGGCGAACCGCCACCCGGTTTGCTTCGGCGCTGAAGCCCTGTCCAAGCCCACGCAACCACGAAAAAATCAGGAGACGCCCCCTCTCAACAAACCTTCCGACCCCATGATGAGAATTGCTGCCCGTTCGGGGACATGGTTGACACTTTTTTGGTCGCTTGTCTGCCCTTCTCTCAGGTTTATCTCGGCGATCTTGACGCTGCCGAAGCAGACGTCGAAGACACCGTCCGTGGCCGTCGGCCTGATGGCCAGCCGCTCCGTCCTGAAAGCATCCGGCACCCGCCAGAGCCTTTTCCGGAAGTAGACGTATCCTTTCGTTTTCGGCACCTTGCGCACGATCTCGCCCTCATCATACTCCACCTCCGGCAGCTTGTCCGGGAAGGGGCGCGGCGAAGGCGTGTAGACATCCGCCGGCGTGCGCATGTCCAGGGCTTCGTGGGGGCGTTGCTCGTTATAGACATGCCGCCAGCGGCATAGCCTCGCGGCGGCCTCATTCATGTCAGCGGGCAACGGCGTGCTCAGGGCTTCAGCCTTCAGCGATCGATGAAAGCGCTCAATCTTGCCCCGGCCCTGCGGATGATAGGGACGGCCATGAACCATCCGGATGCCCAGCTTCAACAGCCACACGCCAAGCCGCGTCCATTGTCCCGGCGTGGCCGTGCCCCATGGCGTGCCGTTGTCCACGTAGATCGAAGCCGGCAGGCCATAGCGCCGCAAGGCCCGCTCCAGCAGCGGCCGCACGGTGTCGTGGTTCTCCCGCGCGCAGGCTTCCAGCAGAACACAGAAGCGCGAGTGATCGTCCAAGACGCACAACGGATGCACCCAGCTGCCGTCGCCCAGGCGGGTGCGCCCCTTGAAATCCATCTGCCATTGCCGATTGGGCGCCTCATGTTCGAAGCGGCCAAGTGGCGCGCCCGGCGCATCGGGGCGAATGAGGTCATGACGGCGCAGAATGGCATGCACCGTGGAGGCGGCGGGAACGCTCACGCCTTCTCGCAGCAGCCAGCTCCTGATCTTGCGCGCGCCCCAGGCCGGGTGTTTGGCGCGCACCGCCAAAATCCGTTCCTCCGTCTCCGCCGGCGTGCGCGAAGGAGAGCGCAAGGGGCGGCGGGAGCGGTCTCGGAAGCTCTCCTCCCCATGGGCGGCGCGGCGCAGCCACTTGTAGCCCGTGGTGCGACTGATGCCGAAGCGGCGGCACAGCTCGGAGATATTGGCCCCCTCACGGCTGGCGAACATGACGAACTCCCGACGTTGATCCATGATCGACACCTCTTGCCATCCCATCTCGCACCTCCCAGCTTGACCCGCTTTCGGTGCGATAAGTGTCAACCATGTCCCCGAACACCTGTCAGCTATGTCTCCGGGCTGAACACTTGTGCCGGGCATCCAGGGCGAAACACGACGCCCATGCGATGTTCGCCACGGCTGGTGTGTCTCTCAGGCTGGCCGTCTGCCACCCTGGATTGCCGGCACAAGGCCGGCAATGACGAAAAAAGAGGGGCAACCGCCGTGTAATACCAAGATGCATAAAGAGCCACCCACCGCCCCGCACCCCCACTTGGGCCCCCAAATCATGAAAAACAAGGG
>JALVFB010000344.1 GCA_027030295.1 Hyphomicrobiales bacterium | reverse complement strand
CCGCACGAAGAAAATGAAGCAGGGTCATCACGGCGCCAACCACCCGGTGAAGGACTTCACCACGGCGAAGGTGGAGATCACCTCCATGAACCACGGCTTCACCGTGGACGTGGCCTCGCTGCCCGAGGACGCCGTGGAGGAAACGCACATCTCGCTGTTCGACCGCACCAACTGCGGCATCGCGCTGAAAGACCGGCCGGGCTTTTCCGTGCAGCACCATCCGGAAGCATCGCCCGGCCCGCAGGATTCGCACTACCTGTTTCGCCGCTTCGCCGACATGATGCGCCGCGCCAACACGGTGGACTGAACGAAACGGCTGCCATACCGCTCGCATCAGGCGGCATCGTCCGCAGGGCCGGAGCTGCCCTTGCCCCCGCCATATTCCGTGATGGCCTCCACCAGAACGTCCAGCGGAGCGTCAAGCACACGGGAAAACGCCTTGGTGAGCGCCAGCGCCGGCTGGCGCATGCCGCGCTCGATGTGACTGATGTAGGCCTTCGAGGTGCCGGTGCGCCGCGCCAGTTCCTCCTGCGTGAGGCCGCGATACTCCCGCCAGGCGCGCACCGGATGGGCGCCGCCGGCGATGGCGTGCACCACCGCCGCCGGAACGGTCGGCGCCCGGGAATCACGCTCTCGCAGCGCTCGGGCGGCCAGCAGTTCGTCTTCCAGGTCTTCCAGATCTTCCATGGCCCTCAGCAGGCGCATGGGGATGAGGACATATTCCTCCTCGCCCACGGCAAGAAACTGGATGGGTGGGAATTCGGGCTTGGCGTGCTTGTTCATGGCGTTCTCCTGTCAGCGGTAGACTTCGCGGCGGTGGGCGACGCGGACGATTTCGACGACGAGCCGGTCGCCATCGACCGCGAAGATGATCCGCCAGTCGCCGACTCGACGGCGATACCAGGGCGCGCCCCTCAGGCGCTTCACGTCTCCGGCGAAGGGATCGGCGGCCATCTTTTCGATAACGCCTATGATGCGCCGGGCCGTGCGTATGTCGCGCTTGCCCAGCCCGGCCATCTGGCGGGCCGCTTCCCTGCTGTATGTGATCGTGTAGCTCACGAATACTGTATATCATATGATATACAAAAGTCAACCGAGCGGCGGCACGGGCGAAGAAAGCACGGCAGAAGAAGCGGGCAAGAAACTCACTCATCGGCCATGCCACGTGGCTCCTTATGCATGACGGACATGCATGCATGATACGCTTTGTACCTCTTGCCATGGACGTCAAGTCCACCTATAGAAGGCGCAAGGTCGCCATTGACCGGCCGCCCCCATCGTCTAGCGGTCCAGGACGCCGGCCTCTCACGCCGGAAACAGGGGTTCGAGTCCCCTTGGGGGCGCCATTCGTCATCCCCCTTCGCATTTCCCCTTGCCGAGACGCCCATTCCGGCGCACACATGCGCCCATGAAGGCCAATGCGCACATCCCCGTCGCCGATGAAACGGCGCTGCGGACGCTGACGCGAACGCGGCTGACCCGGCCCGCGCCGCGGCCGTTGCGAGCGCTGGCGGCGGAGGCGGCGCGGCGGCATGGCGGCGCGGCGGGCGTGCGCGCGGTGCTGGCCTATGGCTCCACCCTGCGCGACGCCACGCTCACCGAAACGCTGGCCGACCTCTATGTGCTCACCGCCGACATGACGCACGTGAGCCGCAATCCGCCGGCGCGGCTGGGCTGCCGCCTGCTGCCGCCGAACGTGCTCTATCTGGCGCACGAAACGGACGGAATGCGGCTGCGCGCCAAGTATGCGGTGCTGCCGCTGGCGCAATTCGCCCGCTGGCTGCGACCGGACGTGCGCAACCCCTATTTCTGGGCACGGTTCGCCCAGCCGGCCCGGCTGGTGTGGACGGCCGATGACGACGCCGTTCAGGCGGTCGTGGAGGCCGTGGTGCAAACGGTGACGACGACCATGACGCGGGCCACCCTGCTGCTGCCGGACGACGAAACCGACTGGCGCACCCTCTGGCTGCGGCTGCTGCGCGCCACCTATGCCAGCGAGCTGCGGGTGGAGCGGCCGGACAGGGCGCGGGCCATCATCGAGGCCGACCCGGAATGGTATGCCGGCACGGTGCGGGCGGTGTTCGGCGATGCGGAGCGGGCGTCGCTGGCGGCGTTGCGCGAGGCGGCGCGGCGCGCGCACCTGCCCGGCTGGTGCTGCGTGGCGGCGCAGGGCAAGCTGTTTTCCGCGCTGCGGCTGATGAAGGCCGCCTTCACCTTCTCCGGCGGCGCCGACTACATCGCCTTCAAGATAGAACGCCACAGCGGCGAGCGCATCGAGCTGTCGGACTGGCAGCGGCGGCACCCGATCATCGCCGGACTGTTTCTGCTGCCGCGCCTGTGGCGCAAGGGCGTGGTGAAGTGAAGAAGGATGTTGGCTGGGGCGGCAGGATTCGAACCTGCGATCACGGGACCAAAACCCGTTGCCTTACCGCTTGGCTACGCCCCAACGAACCGGATTCGTGGGTGCTGATTTATGACAGCCGGCGCATCCGGGCAAGAGGGAAAGTGGCGGGCACGACAAGGTGCATGACACCCGGCCGCGCGGCACAGGGCATATCCTTCTGCCCCCGGTGGATAGCGCCTGCACGCGCCACGGCAGGTGTCATGCGGCCTTCCGTTACCACAACGCCTGCCGACACACAACCGATGGTGCCAACGCATGGGCCATATGCGAGTGAGGCACGCCGCCATGGGTGATTCTTTTCATTCACCGTCTTGCGACCGTGGCGGAGCGGGGTTATATAGCGGGGCGAAAGGGGCGGCCCGTTCAGGGCGGCCGTTTCCGGGTGGCGGAGTGTAGCGCAGCCTGGTAGCGCACCTGCTTCGGGAGCAGGGGGTCGGCAGTTCGAATCTGCCCACTCCGACCATTGCAAGGCAGCGGGCCGACGCTCCTTTCGGGTGTTGGCCCTTGCGAAAGACTTCAGACCCGTCGCATCATCGCGGCGGGTCTTTTTGCTTGGAGCAACCGGGTCATGTGTGGATTGTATCGGCTGGTCACTTCGCCGGAGCAGGTATGCGCGCGGTTCGGCTGCGAAGGGGCCGAACCGTTTCCGCCGCGCCCGCTCATCCGCCCCGGCGAGCCGGTGGGCATCGTGCGCCGGGAAGACGACGGCGCGCGCCATTGGCGCTGGGTGGTGTGGGGGCTGGTCCCGCACTGGATGAAGGAACCATTTCTGGATGAAAATTCGCCTGTCGGCGAATTTTCAAACCGCCCACCGCCCCGCGCCCCCGCCCAACCACCCGATAGTATGCATGGCCAAGGTGCTTGGGCGGGGGCGCGAGGCGGTTCGTCTCTCTTGCGACCGCGTTGGAAAGGCCGGCGCATCATCAACGCGCGGGCGGAGACGCTGCTGGAACGTCCGGCGTTTCGCGGCGCGGTGCGCCATCGCCGTTGTCTGGTGCCGGCCGACGGCTTTTACGAATGGACCGGCCCGCGCGGGCGCAAGCGGGCGGTGCTGTTCACCCTGCCGGACGAACGGCCCTTCGCCATGGCCGGGCTGTGGGAGCGCTGGATGGGCGCGAATGGCGGCGAGATCGAGACCATGGCCATCGTCACGGTGGACGCCAACGCCGACGTGGCGCCGGTGCACGAGCGCATGCCGGCGCTGCTGCGCCGCGAGCACTGGCGGGCGTGGCTGGACGTGCGCGCCGTGCCGGCGCAAGAGGCCATACGGCTGCTCGCTCCGGCGCCGGACGGCACGTTGCGGGCACACGAGGCGGGGGATTCCCGAAGCCTTTTCGCCGCGCGCGACAGCTCCTGGTCTGTCGTGCATCGGAAACCGCAAGCTGGAGATTCGCGGCCGTGACGGGAAATGACGCATCGGAAACCTGGGCGCGCAAGGCGCGCGACGTGCGGCGGGAGGCCAGCAAGCAGCAACACAGGGCGGCCAACCCGAAGGTTTCCGTTTTCGTCAACGCCAATGCCGGCTCCGGCAAGACCTACCTCCTCGTCAACCGGGTGATTCGCCTGTTGCTGGACGGCGCCGCGCCGGAAAGCCTGCTCTGCCTCACCTACACGAAGGCCGCGGCGGCGGAGATGCGCTCAAGGCTGTTCGAGCGCCTGGCGCGCTGGATCGATCTCGATGACGCGCAGCTGCTGGAATACATCCGCGGTCCCGACGGGCTGAACCACGCGCACTTCCCCGCCGGCGAGCTGAGCCGGGCGCGGCGACTCTTCGCCCGCGCCCTGGAAACGCCGGGGGGCCTGAGGGTGATGACCATCCACGGTTTCTGCCAGCGGCTGTTGCAGCTCTTTCCGGTGGAGGCCGGGCTGCCGCCGGGCTTCGAGATACTGGACGATGCGGAGGCGCAAACCCTGCTGGATACGGCGCGACGGCGGGTGCTGGCCGGCGAGCTGGCGGACGATGATACCTTGCGCGATGCGCTGGCCCACCTGGCGACATGGAAGAACGAGCCGGCGCTGCGCGGCCTGCTGGCCGAGATGATGACCCACCGGCGGCTGCTGTTGCGCCTGGCGCAGCGCGAAGCGGACTGGCGGCGGGTGATGGCGCAACTGCGCACGCACCTGGGCATCGGGGAAGCGCCGTTCGAAGCCGATGCATGGCGGCGGCGGTGGCTGGCGGCGCTGGACGGGCGGGAGGTGCGGGCACATGCAGAAGCGCTGGCGCCCGTAATAGCCGGCCTCGCCAAGCCGGGGACCAGCGATCTGCGGACACGGCAGGCCCTGAAGGATTTGATCGCGGCCCTCGAGGCCGATGACATCGAGCGTGCCTGGGCAGCGGCGCGGCAAGGTTTCATCACCAGGGACTCCAGGACCGGCGAATTCAAGCCGTATGTCACACTGATCACAAAGCCGGTGAGGGAAACCCTGCCGGACACGGCGCAATGGCTGAAAGACATGCAGGAGCGCTTCGTCGCCGCCTTCGACGGCTGGCGGGCGCGGGTGGCGCTGGCCGCCAACCAGGCGCTGCTGACCGCCGGCGCCGCCGTCGCCCTGCTCTATGAGCGGGAAAAGCTGCGGCTGGGCAAGTTCGACTACGACGACCTGATCCTGCGCACGCTGGCGTTGCTGGACGATGAAAACGTGGATGCGCAATGGGTGCTCTACCGGCTGGACGGCGGCATCGAGCACATCCTGCTGGACGAGGCGCAGGACACCTCGCCCGATCAGTGGCGCATTCTCGAGCGCCTGACGGAGGAGTTCACCAGCGGCGAGGGCGTGGCGCGCGAGCGCCCGCGCACCGTTTTCGCGGTGGGCGACGTGAAGCAGTCCATCTATTCGTTCCAGGGCGCGGCGCCGGAGGCCTTCGTCGCCATGGAGCGCTTCTTTCAGGGCAAGTTCGAGGAAGCGGATCTGGCGTTCGAATCGGTGCCTTTGCAAGTGTCGTTCCGCACCGTGCGCCCGCTGCTGGAGGTGGTGGAAAGGGTGCTGGAACAGCCCGACTTCCGGCTGGATGGAGAAGGCGCGGCGAAGGACTGCCCCCGGCACGAATCGGCCCGCCCGCAGGCGACGGGCGCGGTGGAGCTGTGGCCGCCGGAAGAGGTGGAGAACGAGCACGGGGAAGAGGACATCTGGACGCCCAGGCGCGAGCTGGAGGTTTCGTTGCGGCCGCAGCTGAAGCTGGCGGCGCGCATCGCCAGCACCATCCGCCGCTGGCTGGACACCGGCGCGGAATTGCCGCCGCCCGACCCCGCCGCCGATCCCGACACGGACGAAGGCAAGCCGCGCCCCGTGCGCCCGCGCGACATCCTCATCCTCGTGCGCAATCGCACCACCCTGATGGAAGCCATCGTCTCGGCGCTCAAGCAGCGGAGCGTTCCGGTGGCGGGCGTGGATCGGCTGCGGGTGAGCGATCACATCGCGGTGCGCGACATGCTGGCGCTCATCCGCTTCCTGCTGCTGGCCGAAGACGACCTGTCGCTGGCGGCGGTGCTGAAAAGCCCGCTGCTGGAGCGCGACGACGGGAACCCCTTCTCCGACGACGACCTGTTGCGGCTGCGTGGCGGCCTGCATGACTTCACCGCGCCGCTGGAGCGCATCGCGCGGGTGGATTCCGGGCGGTCGCTGTGGGAGCAATTGCGGGCGGCGGCGAAAGGCGGCGCGCCGGTGCGCCGGGCGCTGGCGCGGCTTGAGGAATGGCGCAACCTGGCCGGCTACATGGCGCCCTACGAGCTGCTGACCACGGTGCTGTGGCGCGATGGCGGCATGCGGCGATTTTTGCGGCGGCTGGGGCGCGAGGCGGAAGAGCCGCTGGAGGCGCTGCTGGATCTGGCGCTGGAGCACGAACGGGACGGCGCGGCCTCGTTGCTGTCGTTCGTCGAATGGATGCTGGCCGAGGCCCCGGAGATCAAGCGCGAGGCGGAAGGCAACGCCGCCGGCGCCGGCCCGCACGACTGGGGCGAGGTGCGGGTGATGACCGTGCACGGCGCCAAGGGGCTGGAAAGCCCCATCGTGTTCCTGGCCGACACCTTTTCCGTCCCCGACGAGAAGCGCATGCAGCTGGTGCCCGCGCCGCTGGAAGGCGACGCCGCCGGCGAACGTCTGCCGGTATGGACGCTGAAGAAGGACTGGCAGCCTCCCGCCCTGCGCCGGCTCATCGAGCGCGCCCGGCAAGCGGAAGAAGAGGAATACAACCGCCTGCTCTACGTGGCCATGACCCGCGCCGCCGACAGGCTTTACATCTGCGGCGCGCCACCCCGGCAGAGAAAGAACGGAGAAGACGGCAGGGAGAGGAAGAGGAAGCCGGGTATCCGCTGCTGGTATGAGCGCCTGGAGGACGTGCTGGCGAAACCGGAATACGAAGTTACCCTGGCCGACGGGCGCAAGGGCTGGCGCTATCCTGCCGGCGCCGCCGATCTGGCCACGGGCGCGCGGACGCCGTCGGAAACCCCGCCCGCCACCCTGCCCGGCTGGGCGCGGCGGGATGCGCCGCCGCAGACGCGGGTGGCGGCCTGGGTGTCGCCGTCGAAAACCCCGTTGCGCACCGCGGACGCCGACCGGACCGCGGCCGAAGGACCGGTGCTCTCGCCCCTGGCCGGGGTGCGGCGCGCCGCGGCGGGGCAGACGCCCGATGCGCTGCAACGCGGCGTGCTGATCCACAAGTTGCTGCAATATTTGCCGGACTTGCCGCGCGAGGAATGGGAGGCGCGCGCGCTGGCCTGGCTGACGATGCCGGGACGCGGGCTGAACGCGGCGACGGCGCAAGCGCTGTGGCGCGAGGTGCGCGCGGTGCTGGAGGATGCGCGCTTCGCGCCGCTGTTCGGGCCGGATGCGCAGGCGGAGGTGCCGTTCGCCGCGCGCCTGACCATGGCGGATGGCGCGTCCGTGCTGGTGCACGGACAGATCGACCGGCTGGCGCTGCTGGACGATGCGGTGATCGTGGCCGACTTCAAGACGGCACGTCCGGTGCCGGAAGGGCTGGCGGAGGCGGCCCCGGCGCACCTGCGGCAACTGGCGCTCTACCGCCTGGCGATGCGCGCCGTCTGGCCCGACCGGCCGCTGCGCGCCGGCCTGTTGTTCACCGCCGGGCC
>JALVFB010000343.1 GCA_027030295.1 Hyphomicrobiales bacterium | reverse complement strand
GAAGGAAGCGCGGGATGTGATCGGCACGCGCAAGCGCTTCTTCGAGGAGCTGCGCATCATCACGCGCTATCTGGTGTTCCCGGACTGGAGCACCCTCATCCGCACCATGATCAGCGGCGAACCACCACCTAGCCTGCTTCGGCGCTGAAGCCCTGCCCAAGCCCACGCAACCACGAAAAAATCAGGAGACGCCCCTCTCAACAAACCTTCCGACCCCACAATGAGAATTGCTGAAACGGGCCGGCGCGCCTTGCGCCGGCCTGCACGGCTCTTGCGACACACTCACGATACGCTTCACGCCTCAACGATAGCGCACCCAGCGGCAGCGCGTCCTCTTGCGCACCGTGCGCCAGCGCCAGCGGTGTCCGTTCCAATAGCGCACCCGCACCTTGCGATATACGCAGACCTTGCGCCAGCGCGGGCGATGATGGCGCACGCGCCGCCAGCGGTATATCGGACGATAATAGGGGCGGCGATAGTAATAACCGGGCACATAGATCACGCCGGGCGTCCAGAAATAATCCCACGGGTCGTAATAGAAAGGTCCCGGCACGCCGACATAAACACCGAAATGCACATGCGTCTTGGCTTCGGCCGGCGCCGTGTTGGCGATCGTGCCAAAGGTTGCGGCCAGCAGGGCGGCGCCCGCAACGATGGTCTTGCGCAGCATGGTTGCATCCTCCCTGTTCGACAGGCCATGCAAGCTCATGGCCCGCATTGCTCCTCGAAAGTCAGCTTAACCATGCCGGCTGACACGCTCATGAACCTGCGGTTCATGCGCTGTTCAGATTCAACCGATGGATTTGCGTAAAATTCGCGTCAATTCGAATCGGACGCCTTGTCCAGCACCAGATCCAGCACCCGCCAGGGCAGCACGCGGCGCAGAATCGCCATCAGGTGGGTGGGCAGGGTAACGTGGTATTTCGGCTTCGGGCGCGGGCTTTCCAGCGCGTGCACCAGCTTTTTCAGCACCGCTTCCGGCGGCAGCTTGAAGGGATTGGGCTTCGTCTCGCCGCGCAGCCGTTTCAGACGCCGCTCATACACGGCGCGATAGCGCGAATGTTCGATGTCGATGTTTTCCTGAAAGTGGCGCAGCGCCGATTCGACGAATTTTGACCAGATGGGGCCGGGTTCGATGATGGAGACATGAATGCCGCTGCCGCGCAGCTCCAGGCGCAAGGTATCGGAAAGCCCCTCGATGGCGAACTTGCTGGCGTTATACGCCCCGCGCCACTTCATGGCGACGATGCCGAGCACGGAGGAATTCTGTACGATGCGCCCGGCGCCGTTCGCCCGCATCAGCGGAATAATCCGGCGGGTAAGATCGTGCCAGCCGAAGACATTGGCCTCGAACTGCGCGCGCAACACTTCGCGCGAGAGGTCTTCCACCGCACCCAATTGGCCATAGGCGCCGTTGTTGAACAGGGCGAACAGGCGCCCCTCCGTGCGCTCCGCCACTTCGCGCACGCAGTCCTCGACGCTTTGCGGATCGGCATAGTCGAGATACAGCGCCTCCAGCCCCTCCGCCTCCAGCGCCTTCAGGTCCTCCGGCTTGCGGGCGGTGGCGAACACCCGCCAGCCGCGCGCCTTCAGGCCCAGGGCGCAGGTTCGTCCGATGCCGGAGGAACAGCCCGTGATGAGGATGGTGCGATTCGCGTTCATGGGGCGGCATGCTTGGCCCATGCGGCGCATTCGTCAAGCGTTAACGAATGTTTGCCAGGGTGTTTCATGCATGTCATGCAAATGCCGGATTTGCGGGCGAGAAGACGGCCGCGACCGGCGAACGGACAAACGGACGGCCCCTTGCGCATTTCTCTTGGCATATCGCTGATCCTGCACGTGGTCATCATCGTGCTGGCCGTGCTGCGGCTGACCGGGCCGGACAGGCTCATCGCGCCGCCGCAGGAGGCCCTGCCGGTGGAGATCGTGGACATCTCGGAAGTGTCGAAGCGCGCGGCCATGCGCAAGGAGGTGAAAAAAACGCCGAAGAAGGCGGAAAGGCCCGCCCCGCCGAAGGAAGCGCGCAAGGAGGTGAAGAAGCCCGCGCCGAAGCCCGCGCATGAGGTGAAACGGGCCGCCCGCGAGCCGATGCCGAAGCCCGAACCCAAGCCTGAGCCGAAGCCGAAGGAAAAGCCGGCGCCGGAGAAGCCCGACCCTCTGGACGCGCTGGTGAAGAAGGTGGTGAAGGCGCGGCCGAAACCGAAAAAGCCTCCGCGCCCGAAACCGAAGGTGCGCCCCCGCCCGCGCCCGAAGATCGCCCGCCACAAGCCGAAACCGAAGCCGAAAAAGGTGGTGAAGCGGGAAACGAAGAAAAAGAAACGCGACGTGATTGACGACATCGCCGCGCTGCTGAACAAGACCGACGAGAAGCGCGCCGCGCCGCAACCGAAGCAGGCGCGCACCGGCACGCCGCTGCAGGGGCCGGCCAACGTCAACGGCGACGATGCGCGCATCGCCGCCGACCTGGCCGATGCCCTGCGCGCGCGCATCGAGCAGTGCTGGAACATCCCGGCCGGCGTGCGCGACGCCGAAAACCTGCAGGTGCGGGTGCGCTTCCAGCTGGGGCCGGGCGGCGAGGTCACGGGCGGGCCGGTGGTGCTGAACAGCATGAGCCATCCGGCCTTTCCGGCCGCCGCGCAAAGCGCCGTGCGGGCGGTGCTGGCCTGCGCGCCCTATGCCTTTCTGCCACCGGATCGTTACGATCTGTGGCGGGATGTGATACTCACGTTCGACCCCAGCAAGGTGCTGGCGGTGAACTGACCGGGGGATACGGAAAAACGATGCCGAAAAAGGAACTCTTCACCGGCTGGATGATGGTGGTGCTGGCCGCCTGGATGCTGCTGCTGGCCACGCCGGCGCGCGCCGTGTTGCAGGTGCAGATCAACCGCGGCCAGGTGCAGCCCGTGCCGGTGGCGGTGCCGGACTTCCTCGGCCGCACGCAGGACGAACGGGTGCTGGGCCAGAAGGTGGCGGAGATCATCCGCAACAACCTGGCGCGCTCCGGCCTGTTCCGGATCATCGATCCGGCCGCCTACATCGAGCGCATCAACAGCTTCGACGCGCCGCCGCAATTCGGCTCCTGGCGGGTCATCAAGGCCCAGGCGCTCATCGTCGGGCGGGTGGCGGCGCATCCCGATGGCCGGGTGGAAGGCGCCTTTCGCCTGTGGGACGTGTTCACCCAGCGGCAGATCCTGGGACTGAAGTTCATCACCTCGAAGCGCGAGTGGCGGCGGGTGGGCCACAAGATATCCGATGCCGTTTACAAGGCCGTGACGGGGGATGAGGGCTATTTCGACACCCGCATCGTCTTCATCGACGAATCGGGGCCGAAGAAGAAGCGGGTGAAGCGCCTGGCGATCATGGATCAGGACGGCTTCAACCTGCATTACCTCACCGACGGCCGGGCGCTGGTGCTCACCCCGCGCTTTTCGCCGGCGGCGCAGCGCATCGCCTATCTCTCCTACGCCACCGGCGTGCCGCGGGTCTATATCCTCGACCTCGCCACCGGACAACGCCGGATGATCGGCGAATTTCCGCGCATGAGCTTCGCCCCGCGCTTTTCGCCGGACGGGCGCCGGCTGGTGTTCAGCCTGCTGGAAAACGGCGGCTCGAACCTCTACGAAATGGATCTGGCCACCCGCCGGATCCGCCAGCTCACCAACACCCGCGCCATCGACACCGCGCCCAGCTATTCGCCGGACGGGCGCTTCATCGTCTTCGAATCCGACCGCGAGGGCAGCCAGCAGCTTTACGTGATGCCTGCGCCCGGCGGCCCGGCGAAACGCATCAGCTTCGGCCGGGGGCGCTATTCCACCCCCGTCTGGTCGCCGCGCGGCGACATGATCGCGTTTACCCGCATGCGCCGGGGCCGTTTCGCCATCGGCGTCATGCGCCCGGACGGCTCCGGCGAGCGCATCCTGACCGAAGGCTATCACAACGAAGGGCCGACCTGGGCGCCCAACGGCCGGGTCATCATGTTCTTCCGTACCCGGCGCGGGCCGAATGGCGGGCCGCATCTCTATTCGGTGGATCTGACGGGCTACAACGAGCGGCTGGTGCCGACGCCGAATTTCGCGTCCGACCCGGCCTGGTCGCCCTTGCTGAAATGAGGCGCGCTGCCTATGCTCCCGAAATCGGAACAGGGCGCAATTTCGACAGATTGACGGCGTAGCGTGCCGGCGAATCACAACCGGAGAAACGGGGGATGAACAAGGTGACGAATTCCTTCATGCGCGGCATTGGCCGCTGGCGGTGGCTGGCCGTGACCGGCATGGCGCTGGCGCTGGCGGCCTGTTCCGGCACCGACAAGCCCAGCCTGGACGCCGGCGGCAACGGCGCGGGCGTGAACGCGGGGGGGCAGGCAACCCCCGGTTCGGAGCGGGATTTCATCGTCAACGTGGGCGACCGGGTGCATTTTCTGGTGGATCAGTGGAGCCTGACGCCGGAGGCGCAGGACATTCTCAGGCGCCAGGCGGCGTGGCTGAACCGTTACCCGCGGGTGACGGTGCGCATCGAGGGCCATGCCGACGAACGCGGCACGCGCGAATACAACCTGGCGCTTTCCGCCCGCCGCGCCGAGGCGGTGAAGCGTTTCCTGATTTCGCAAGGGGTGGCGGCCAACCGCATCTCCACCATCGCCTATGGCAAGGAGCGCCCGGTGGCGCTGTGCGACGAGGAACGCTGCTGGGCGCAGAACCGCCGGGCGGTGACGGTGATCACCGGCGGCGCGCGCCGCTGAGCCGTTTCGTTGACCGGGGGGCAATGAGCCGGAGTTGGAAACATGAAGACCGTCGCCCGTGTCATTGCCATCGCCCTGCTGGTTTCCACCGCTCCCGCCACCTGGGCACAGTCGGTGGGCGATGCGCGTTGGGAATCGCTCTATGACCGCATCATCCGGCTGGAGCACGAGATGAAGCGGATGAAGCGCGATTACGACGCGCGCATCCGGCGGCTGGAAAAGGCTCTGAAAGCGGCTCGCCAGGGCGCGGCTGGCGAAGTCGGAAGTCGCAAGGCGGCGGAGGCGTTCAAGCCCTTGCCACCATTGCGGGATACGGACATCGCGCCCGATATCGGGATGAGCGCAACGGCGCCTGACGAAGAGGTGGTCCTGGGCCATGTCGGAGAAGGCGCCGCGGGGAACACCGGCAGACCGGCGCCGGCAACACCACGGCCGGCCCCCGGCGCCAACGCCCCTCTTTCCCCCACGCCGGCCCCGCCACCGGCCGCCGCCGGCCCCATCCCCCTGCCAGGCGCGGTAACCGGCGCGGTGGGCGCGGGCGCGGCCGGCGCGACCTCGCTGGCGCCGGGACAGGTGACGAGCGCGCCGCTGTCGCCTCCCCCGGGTGCCGGTGATACCATCGCGCCGCCACGACCACAGCCGCAACCGCAACCGGCGAGCATTCCCCCGGCGCTGGCCGCGCTGTCGGCCGATGCCCTGCTGAACAGGGCGCGGCAGAATTTCCTGGCCCGCCGCCACGACGCGGCGGAAGAGGCCTACCGCGCCTTTCTCGCGCGCTTTCCGAACCACCCGAAGGCCACGGAAGCGCGTTTCGAGCTGGGCCAGACGCTCTACATCAAGGGGCAGTTCAAGGAAGCCGGGCGACTGTTCGTGGATGTCTATCGCGCCGCGCCGGACAGCCGGCTGGCGCCGCGCGCCCTGCTGCGCCTGGGCCAGGCGCTGAAACGCATGGGGCGCAAGAAGGAAGCCTGCGCCGCCTGGGACAGCCTGCTCAAGCGCTATCCCGACTCGCGCGCCGCCACCCTGCTGGCCCCGCGCGAGATGAAGCGCCTGAAGTGCCGGCGGGGCTGAGCCTGCCTGCCTGACCAATTCGTCATTTCACGGCGTGGGATAGTCCGCGGTTGAAGGCATGGCCGTTGGCTCCATGTATATTAGAGCTTTCTAATATGACTTCCCTTCCGGAGGTGAACGAAGGAGACAGGCCATGCCAGAAACCATTGCGATCGCCGATCTGACCGTGAAACCGCAGGTGACCGGCTTTTTCGATCCGGACACCGCCACCATCAGCTACGTGGTGAAGGATCCGGACAGCGACCATTGCGCCGTCATCGACACGGTGCTCGATTACGACCCCGTGTCCGGCCACACGGACACCCGCTCCGCCGACCGGGTGATCCGCTTCGTGCAGGACAATGGGCTGAAGGTGGACTGGATCATCGAGACGCACGCCCACGCCGATCATCTCTCCGCCGCGCCCTACGTCAAGAAACGCCTCGGCGGCAGGATCGGCATCGGCAGGCACATCGACACGGTGCAGAAGACCTTCGGCCGCATCTTCAACGACGCCCACGCCATGAAAGGCGCGCCGGGCGACTTCGACCACCTGTTCGAGGACGGCGAGGAATACGCCATTGGCGGCATGCGCGCCGTGGCCCTGCACACGCCCGGCCACACGCCGGCCTGCATGACCCATGTCATCGGCGACGCCGCCTTCGTCGGCGACACCATCTTCATGCCGGACGTGGGCACGGCGCGGGCGGATTTTCCCGGCGGCGACGCGCGCACGCTCTACCGCTCCATCCGCCGCATTCTCTCCCTGCCGGAGGAAACGCGCATCTTCGTCTGCCACGACTATCCGCCCGAGGGCCGCGAACCGGCCTGGCAGACCACGGTGGGCGAGCAGCGCGCGAAGAACATCCACGTGCGCGACGGCATCCCGGAAGACGAATTCGTGAAGATGCGCACCGAGCGCGACGCCACGCTGAGCCTGCCGCGGCTCATCATCCCCTCCATTCAGGTGAACATCCACGCCGGCAAGCTGCCGGAGCCGGAGGACAACGGCATCCGCTACCTGAAGGTGCCGCTGGACACCTTCTGACACACGGTCGTGTGCCTGACCTTTCGCCAAGGCGGAGAACGGGATGAAAGCGCGTCGCTTTTCCAGCAACGCAAGAGCGTAGGCACAGCTATCGCAGGGCGGGCACGCATGCTAAAACCAAACCCGGGAGCAATGACGCTCCCGGGCTTCGCTCTTCATGCACGGGGGATACGCCATGTCCCGCATCGTTCACGTAAACGGCCAGTATGTGCCGGAAGACCAGGCCCGCGTTTCGCCCTTCGACCGCGGCTTCGTGTTCGGCGACGGCGCCTACGAGGTGGTGCCGGTCATCGGCGGGCGGCTGGTGGACGCGGACAGGATGATGGCGCGGCTTGCCAACTCGCTCTCCGCGCTTTCCATCGCCTGGCCCATGGAGCGGGACGATTTCCTCGCCATGCACCACGAGCTGATCGCCCGCAACCGCCTGCAAGAGGGCATCATCTATTCGCAGATCACCCGTGGCGTGGCCGATCGCGACTTTCCCTTTCCGGCGCAGGCCACGCCATCGGTCTTCACCTTCCCGAAGGCCATGCCGGTGGTCGACAATCCGCGCGCGCAAACCGGCATATCGGTGAAGCTCGTCGAGGAACTGCGCTGGAAGCGCCGCGACATCAAGTCCATCGCTCTGCTCGCGCAGGTGCTCTCGCGCCAGCGGGCGGCGGAGGCCGG
>JALVFB010000342.1 GCA_027030295.1 Hyphomicrobiales bacterium | reverse complement strand
CCTCCGGCACGTCCGGCTTCTCGAACAGGCGGGTGAAGTCCAGCCCCCTGGCCTTCCAGTGCTCCAGCGCTTCTTCCTTGTCGAGGAACTCGGTCTGCCCGATCATTTCATCGAAGGTGCGGAAACCCATTTGCGCCATGTATGCGCGCACCTCTTCCGCCACGAAGAAGAAGTAGTTGATGACGTGCTCCGGCGCGCCCTTGAAGCGCTTGCGCAATTCGGGGTGCTGCGTGGCGATGCCCACGGGGCAGGTGTTCAGATGACACTTGCGCATCATCAGACAGCCCATGGCAATCAGCGGCGCGGTGGCGAAGCCGAACTCGTCCGCCCCCAGGAGCGCGCCGACCACCACGTCGCGCCCGGTGCGCAAACCGCCGTCCACCTGCACGGCGATGCGCCCGCGCAACCGGTTGCGCACCAGCGTCTGCTGCGTTTCCGCCAGCCCGATCTCCCACGGGGAGCCGGCATGCTTGATGGAGGTCAGCGGCGAGGCGCCGGTGCCGCCATCCCAGCCGGAGATGGTGACATGATCGGCGCGCGCCTTGGACACGCCGGCGGCCACGGTGCCCACGCCCACTTCCGCCACCAGCTTCACCGAGATGTCGGCCCGCGGGTTCACGTTCTTCAGGTCGAAGATGAGCTGCGCCAGGTCCTCGATGGAATAGATGTCATGGTGCGGCGGCGGCGAAATGAGGCCCACGCCCGGCGTGGAATGGCGCACCCTGGCGATCACCGCGTCCACCTTGTGGCCGGGCAGCTGGCCGCCCTCGCCGGGTTTGGCGCCCTGCGCCATCTTGATCTGGATCATGTCGGAATTGACCAGATATTCCGTCGTCACCCCGAAGCGGCCGGAGGCCACCTGCTTGATGGCCGAGCGCATGGAATCGCCGTTGGGCAGCGGCTTGAAGCGATCCGGCTCCTCGCCGCCCTCGCCGGTGTTGGACTTCGCGCCCATGCGGTTCATGGCGATGGCCAGCGACGTGTGCGCCTCGCGCGAGATGGAGCCGAAGGACATGGCCCCCGTGGCGAAGCGCTTCACGATCTCGGAAGCCGGCTCCACTTCCTCGATGGGCACCGGCTTGCGGCCCATCTCCTCCGCGCTCTTGATGCGGAACAGGCCGCGCAGGGTGCAGGCTTCGCGTCCCTGCTTGTTGATCTCTTCAGCAAAGGCGCGATACTTCTCCGGAATGTTGCCGCGCACGGCATGCTGCATGTTGGCGATGGCGGAAGACGTCCACACGTGGCGTTCGCCGCGCACGCGCTGGTGATAGTGCCCGCCCACTTCCAGCAGGTTTTCCAGCACCGGCGCATCGGAAAAGGCCAGCCGGTGGCGGCGGAAGCTCTCCTCCGCGATCTCGCGCAGCCCCGCGCCCTCCACCACCGTGTTGGTGCCGGCGAAATACTTCCCGACGAATTCGGAGTTCAGCCCCACCGCGTCGAAGATCTGCGCGCCGCAATAGGACATGTAGGTGGAAATGCCCATCTTGGACATCACCTTCAGAATGCCCTTGTCCGCCGCCTTCACATAGCGGTGCACGGCTTCCTCTTCGGAAACGTCCTCGGCCAGATAGGGCCTGAGGTGCTCCAGCGTCTCGAAGGCGAGATAGGGGTTGATGGCCTCCGCGCCATAGCCGGCGAGCGTGCAGAAGTGATGCACCTCGCGCGCCTCACCCGTTTCCACCACCAGACCGACGGACGTTCTGAGCCCCTTGCGAATGAGGTGGTGGTGCACCGCGGAGGTGGCCAGCAGCGCCGGAATGGGCACGCGATCCGGCCCCACCAGCCGGTCGGAGAGGATGATGATGTTGTAGCCGTCATGCACCGCCTTCTCGGCCTGGGCGCAGATGTCCTGAAGCGCCGCCTCCATGTGCTCCGGCCCGCGCTCCACGGCATAGGTGATGTCCAGCGTGATGGTGCGGAACTGGTTGTCCGAGATGTCGCCGATGCCGCGGATCTTCTCCAGCCCCTTGTTGGAGATGATCGGCTGGCTGACTTCCAGCCGCTTCAGCGCCGTCTCGTCGTTCAGTCCCAGCAGGTTCGGGCGCGGGCCGATGAAGGAGACGAGGCTCATCACCGACTCCTCGCGGATGGGATCGATGGGCGGATTCGTCACCTGCGCGAAGAGCTGGTGGAAATAGTCATAGAGCAGGCGCGCATTGTCCGACAGCGCCGGCAACGGGGTGTCCGTGCCCATGGAGCCGACGGCCTCCTGGCCGGTGTTGGCCATGGGCGCCATGATCATGCGGATGTCTTCCTGGGTGTAGCCGAAGGCCTGCTGACGGTCGAGCAGCGAAACATTGGTCTTCGGCGCTTCCTGCCCCACCTCGGGCAGCTCCTTGAGCTTGAACTGCCCTTCCTGCAACAGCGTCTTCCACGGCCGTCGGGTGGCCAGCTGCTTCTTGATCTCCTCGTCCGGGATGATGCGCCCTTGCTCGAGGTCGACGAGCAGCATCTTGCCCGGCTGCAGCCGCCACTTCTCGACGATGTTCTCTTCCGGCACCGTGAGCACGCCCATCTCGGAGGCGAGGACGAGGTAGTCGTCCTTCGTCACGAAATAGCGCGCGGGACGCAGGCCGTTGCGGTCCAGCGTCGCGCCGATGACCCGCCCGTCGGTAAAGGCGATGGCCGCCGGGCCGTCCCACGGCTCCATGATGGCGGCGTGATATTCGTAAAACGCCCGCCGCTCCTCGTCCATCAGCGGATGCCCCTCCCACGCCTCCGGGATCATCAGCATCATGGCGTATGGCAGCGAATAGCCGCCGTGGTAGAGCAGCTCCAGCGCCTCGTCGAAACAGGCCGAGTCCGACTGGCCCTCGTAGTGGATGGGCCAGAGCTTTTCCAGATCGTCGCCCAGCACGTCGGACTGCATGGCCATGCGCCGCGCCGCCATCCAGTTCACGTTGCCGCGCAGCGTGTTGATCTCGCCGTTGTGGCAGATGAAGCGAAACGGCTGGGCCAGCGGAAACGACGGGAAGGTGTTGGTGGAAAACCGCTGGTGCACCAGCGCCAGCGCCGAAACCATCGTTTCATCGGCCAGGTCGGGATAATACTTCTCCAGCCGGTCGGGCAGCACCAGCGCCTTGTAGGTGATGGTGCGCGAAGAGCACGACGGCACGTAGAACTCCTCTTCCGACAGCTTGAGCTCCTGCCGCGCCCGGTTTTCCACCACCTTGCGCGCCACGAACAGCTTGCGCTCGAAGTGATCCTGATCGGTTATGCCCTCGCCACGGCCGATGAAGATTTGCCGGCTCACCGGCTCGCCGTCTTTCACCGAATAGCCCAGCTGCGAGGAGTCGGTGGGCACGTCGCGCCAGCCCAGATCGACCAGCCCTTCCCGCGCCAGCACTTCCTTCCACAGGTTTTCCACAAGCTGACGCTTCGCATCATCGCGCGGCAGGAACAGAAAGGCGATGGCGTATTCTCCTTCCGGCGGCAGGGCGATGCCCAGCTTTTCCGCCTGCCGGCGGAAGAAGGCGTCCGGCATCTGGATGAGAATGCCGCAGCCATCACCCGCCTCCGGGTCGGCCCCCACCGCGCCGCGATGCTCCAGGTTGCGCAGGATCTCCAGCCCCTTCTCGATGATGCCGTGATCCTTCTCGTTGGTGATGCGGCAGATCATGCCGACGCCGCAGTTGTCGTGCTCCAGCCGCGAGTCATACAGGCCAACGCGCACATGCCCCGGCAGTTCGGGCAGCGCGGCCTCGTGCGCGTTCTGGGTGTTCCGCTTCGTCTCGATGCGCTCGAACCTGGTCATGATCACGCTCTTTCACCAAAGCATTGCGGTCTGTCGCGCCGGAAGGCGGCGCAGGGGGCGCACGGCCGGCGCAAGCGCGTCTTGCCGCCAGACCCTTTTCGGAAAAAGACCTTTCCGAATGTCGCGGGCGCCCGGAAAAATAGGACAGCATTTCTGTCCCAGTTGCGCGGTTATGCCAGAAAAGCCCCGCGCTTGGCAAGGCGCCACCCCCGGCAATGCCGGAGTTTGCCACATGCCGGCGGCCGGTGGGCGCGCGCCAAATCGCCGCGCGGGCGCTTTTCCGCCGGAAAAACGGCGCGCCTGCTCCCCTGTTCGCGAACGGAAAACGCCGCAACGGCAGCGGTGAACTGGTTCAGCCGGCCTTCAGCCGCGCGGCGACGGGGCGAAAGGTTTCCGCCAGCGCCTCGTAGATATGCCGCTTGAAGGGCACCACCAGATCGGGAATGCGCTCCAGCTCCTCCCAGCGCCACAGGTCGAATTCGGGCCGATGGCCGGGCACCGCCAGATTGATCTCGCGTTCATCGCCGAGGTGCTTCAGGGCGAACCATTTCTGCTTCTGCCCGCGGTATTTGCCGCCCCAGACCTTGCCGAGGAGTTCCGGCGGCAGGTCGTAGATGAGCCAATCCGGCGTTTCTCCCAGCACCTCGACGTTGCGCACGCCGGTTTCCTCCGCCAGTTCGCGCAAGGCCGCCCGCCGGGGCGATTCCCCCGCATCGATGCCCCCCTGCGGCAATTGCCACACGCCCTTCGCCTCGAAGGAAACCGGCAGGCCGATGCGCCGGCCCATGAACACCCGGCCCGCATCGTTGAACAGCACCACGCCCACGCACGAGCGGTAGGGCAGATCGTCATGCCCGACCATCATTTTCCCTTTCCGTGCTTGCGCCGCAGCAGGGCGCTGGCCGGCACCAGCAGCGGCGCGGTGTCATCGGCCCGCACCTCGGCCAGCCAGTCCTCCAGCACGTTCAGCTCTTTCCGCGCCAGCGACAGCACCACCAGCGCCCGCCCGCGCCGCAGCGCCTTTTTCATCGCCTCGTCCAGCCGCGCCCGGATGGCCGCTTCTTCCGTTTCCAGCAGAATGCGCACATCCGCCCGCAACACCGGCAGGCGGATGACCAGCCCCAGGGAAGACAGCAGCGACTCGGCGGCGGCGCCGTCATCCACCGCCATCAGCCCGCGCCTCTTCAGTTCGTGCAGCACCGGCGACAGCGCCTCGCCGGTTTGCAGGAATTTCTGCCCGGCATAGCTCATGATGCCGATATAGCCGGTGGCGCGCGCCAGCAGCTTGCGCAGGCGCCGCAGATTTTCCTTCGGCGCCAGCGTGGTCAGCAGCATGTCGGGCTGCCTGTCTCTTTCCGACAGGCCCCACGGCTCCATCGGCACCTGCAACAGGAACTCGTGCCCCTGCCGACGAGCCTTGCGCGTCAGCGCCGTCAGGCCGGCGGCGCGCGGCACGAAGGCCAATGTCACCTCCGGCGGCAGAAACAGCATGGCCTCTTCGCTGAGCTTGCGATTCAGCCCCACGTCGGCGACGATCACCGCCAGTTTCGGCCGCCGCGATTGCAGCACCGCCGCCGGCACAGGCCGCGCATAGGCCCGCCACGGCGCGCGCCCCTTGCGCCCGCGTTTCGGCAGGGGGCCGAAAGCGCTACGCTCCACCAGATCGGGGAAGGGCGCCGCCGGCAGGGCCGCGTCATCCGCGGTGGGCATGCCCTTGCCGATGGCCGGCGCGGGGCCATCGGGCAGTTTCGTCACGTCGATGATGCGCATGCCGCCTTCCCGCCGTGGCCCGGCCGGAGAAGTGTCCGTCTTGCGCCGGGCGGGCGTCGTGGCCGGCGCCGGCGCATCGGCGGCGGGTTGCGGGGGGCGCACTGGGCGCTGCGGCAGCTCCCGCTCCACCGTCACCGGCGCAGGCCGCGGCGGCGGCGCCAGCCACGCCCACACGCCCGCGCCGACGAACGCGATCACCAGCAATCCCCCCAGCACCGACACGACACCGGGCCGCCAGCGCCAGCGTTCACGCCAGGAAAGCGGTTTCAACGGCTTGTGCAGAGGATCGTCGCTCATCGCCCCGCTTCGCTCATTTCATGCCCCATGCCGCCGGCCGGCCGAGGTCGGCATGATTCGCCGGCGCATTATACAGGCTGCAAGACCCAAGTAGTGCCATGCTCCTTCATCCGGTGGCGCCTTCCGGCAGGCGCGCGGCCGGGCCTTCCATCACGTTCATGAGTTTCTCGCGCAGGCGCTTGACCTCGTCGCGCAGGCGCGCCGCCTCTTCGAACTCCAGATTGGTCGCCGCCTCATACATGCGTTTTTCCAGATCGGCGATGATTTCTTCCAGCGACTTGCCCTCCAGCGTGCCGCGCTCCGCCGCCGGGCCGGCCTTGATGGTCACGTGGTCGGCCTCCCACGGCGTGTCGATGATGTCGTCGATGCCGCGCTTCACCGATTCCGGCGTGATGCCATGCTCCGCGTTCCACGCAAGCTGCTTCTCGCGGCGGCGCTGCGTCTCGGCGATGGCCCGTTGCAGCGAGCCGGTCATGGTGTCGGCATAGCAGATGACGCGGCCCTCGACGTTGCGCGCGGCGCGGCCGAAGGTCTGGATCAGCGATGTCTCGGAGCGCAAAAAGCCCTCCTTGTCGGCGTCGAGAATGGCCACCAGGGCGCATTCGGGAATGTCCAGCCCCTCGCGCAGCAGGTTGATGCCCACCAGCACGTCGAACACGCCAAGACGCAAATCGCGGATGATCTCGATGCGTTCGATGGTGTCCACGTCCGAATGCATGTAGCGAACGCGCAGGCCCCGCTCGTGCATGAACTCGGTCAGATCCTCCGCCATGCGCTTGGTCAGCACGGTTATCAGCGCACGATAGCCTTTCTCCGCCACCGCGCGGCATTCGGCAATCACATCCTCCACCTGTTCCGCGCAGGGGCGCACGATGACCTCCGGATCGACCAGCCCCGTCGGGCGGATGACCTGCTCGGTGAACACGCCGCCCGTTCGCTCCAGCTCCCACGGCCCCGGCGTGGCCGAAACGAAGATGGTCTGCGGGCGCAGCATGTCCCATTCCTCGAACCTCAACGGCCGGTTGTCCACGCAGCTCGGCAGGCGGAAGCCGAATTCGGCCAGCGTCGCCTTGCGGTTGTAGTCGCCGCGGAACATGCCACCCAATTGGGGCACCGTCACGTGGCTCTCGTCCACGAACAGGATGGCGTTCTCCGGCAGGTATTCGAACAGGGTGGGGGGCGGCTCGCCGGGGCGGCGGCCGGTGAGATAGCGCGAATAGTTCTCGATGCCCTTGCAGCTGCCCGTGGCCAGCATCATCTCGATGTCGAACAGCGTGCGCTGCTCCAGCCGCTGGGCCTCCAGCACGCGCCCGGCGGCCAGGAACTCTTCCACCCTGTCGCGCAGCTCGGCCTTGATTTTCCGCACCGCCTGCTCCAGCGTCGGTTTCGGCGTCACGTAGTGCGAATTGGCGTAGATGCGCACCTGCTCCAGCTGCGCCGTGCGCTTGCCGGTGAGCGGATCGAACTCGACGATCTCCTCGATCTCGTCGCCGAACATGGAGATGCGCCAGGCCCGCTCCTCCAGGTGCGAGGGCCAGACCTCGACGACGTCGCCCCGAACCCGGAACGTGCCGCGGATGAAGTTGGCGTCGTGCCGCTCGTATTGCAGCGCCACCAGCTCGGCCATGATCCGTTTCTGCTCGATGACCTGTCCGACATGCAGCGGCAGCGCCGTGGCGGCATAGGTCTCCACG
>JALVFB010000341.1 GCA_027030295.1 Hyphomicrobiales bacterium | reverse complement strand
GCGAAGGATGGCGGGCCGCTGTCGAAGCGGCTCGGGAGCCTGGGCGTACGCGACCTGCGCGAGAAGGGGCTGGAGCCGGAAACCATCGTTTCGTATTGCGCGACGGTGGGCACATCCGAGCCGGTGACGGCGTTCGTGGACATGCGGGCCATGGCGGAGCGGTTCGACCTTTCGAAGTTGTCGCGCGCGCCGGCGCGGTTCGACGAAGAGGAGCTGGTGGCGCTGAACGCCGATGTGCTCCACCAGTTGCCGTGCGGGAAGGCGTTGCCGCGGCTGGAGAAGCTGAACGTGGCGCTTTCCTGCGAGGAATGGGAGGTGGTGCGGGCGAACATCGGCCTGCTGAAGGACGCGGCGGACTGGGAGCGGGTATTGCACGGCGACATCGAGCCACCAGCTCTCTCTGACGAAGACCGCGCCTACGTGCGGCAGGCGGTGGAACTGCTGCCGCCCGAGCCGTGGGATGCGCAGACGTGGAAAGCATGGACGGGAGCGCTGAAACAGGCCAGCGGGCGCAAGGGCAAGGCCCTGTTCATGCCGCTGCGGCTGGCGCTGACGGGCAGGGCGCACGGGCCGGAAATGTCGAAGCTGCTGCCTCTCATCGGACATGAAAAGGCACGGGCACGGCTGCTGGCCGCGGCGGGTGGCGCGGGTTGACCCGATTTTCATTCCGCCGCCGGAGCGCCGGCGCGCTTCATGTGGACGATGCGCAGGTTGAGGAACAGGCCCAGCACCAGCGCGAGCGCCTGCGCGGCGAGCGTTTCCATGGTGGGAAACAGGCCGAGCGCCGGCACCTTCGGCAGGCCGGCGAGCGTGGTTTCGGCAATCAGCCTGACCTCCTGCAACTCGTGCACGCCCCGGCCGGCGTAAATGACGGCCAGCGCCAGCAACGACCAGGCGGTGACGGTAAAGAAGGCGCGCAAGGGCAAACGCAGGCCAAGGCCGCGCACGGCGAAAAAAGCCGCGAGCAGGACAAGCGCCGCCACTGCGCCGCCGGCCGCGAGGGGCAACGCCGCCGCCCCCTGCCCCGCCGCCAGCGCCAGCAGGAACAGCACCGTTTCCGCACCCTCGCGGAAAATGGCGAGGAAGCCGACGGCGAACAGGGCTAACAGGCCGCTCTCCGAGAAGGCGCGGCGCGCCGTTTGCTGCAATCTGCCTTTCCAGTATCGCGCCTCGCGCTGGCCCAGCAGCCAGGAGGAGACGAACAGCAGCACGGCGGCGGCCAGCAGCAGCGTGGCGCCCTCCACCAGCGCCACGATGTCTTCCGCGCCCGCCAGCCAGCGCGCCAGCGCCAGACCCGCGACGGCGGAAACAGCCAGACCGGCGCCCGCTCCACCCAACAGGGCGTGATAGGCGCGCGCGGGCGCCTTCATGCCCGACAGCACCACCCACAGCGCGGCAATGATGAGAATGGCCTCCGCCCCCTCGCGCAGGAAGATGATCAGACTCTGGGTGAACAGCGCGGCGGTGTCCAGCGCGCTCTCCCGCCCGCCAGTTTCCGCCGCCAGCGCCTCCCCGCCGATCATCATTCCCGCCATCAGAAGCGGCAACCCCACGATTCCTTTCCGCAAAGCAAGCATTCGGTGGAACTCCCTTGTGCCATGCACCTTGCAAGATGACCTTTTTCCTTCTCTCCCTCTCTCCAATAACGCAAATGATAATCATTTGCAATAAGAGAGAGGAACTGCTCTCGGTCCCCCTGCAGATGCCGAACGGTCACGGACGGGCGGGGGTGGCGATCACCATGGCAAACCGGAACCGCACACTACACGACACAAATTCGTTATCTTTCCCGTCACCCCGGCGAAAGCCGGGGGCTCGGGCCACGAACTCATGTGTTCATGGTCTGAG
>JALVFB010000340.1 GCA_027030295.1 Hyphomicrobiales bacterium | reverse complement strand
AATGACGAATAATAATTAAATCAATGGATTATGTGATGTTATTCAGTAAAACAGAACCCTCTTTCGTCAAACGATATTTTCCTTGGACACCAGTGGGCTTGCGCCGGAATGATACCAAGATGCGCAAAGGTTGACCGGTGAAACCGCCCCGCGCCCCCGCCCAACCCCTGGGTTCTCAGAATTTGGGGGTTGGGCGGGGGCGCGGGGCGGTGGGTGGTTCTTTATGCATCTTGGTATGGCATGTGAAGGTCCGGAATGACGGAAAAGCGTCGTGCAGTGAGACGGGCGTGAACAATTCGCTCATATTTTATTCATATTCCCATGCAAGAATTTTCGCGTTCCTGACCATCTTTTCGGGATGGCGAAAGGAGGGGGCGTTGCATGCGCAGTATCCTGTTCGCGAGCGCGGCGATATTCGTCTTTCTGGGGGCGGCCGGCCTGCTGGCGGTGTTCCTGATGCCGTGGCTGCTGGCCTATGGATTCAGCGCGCCCGCGGCGCTGATACTGTTGCTTGGCGGCGTCATCCTGGTGGCGCTGGCGGCGCAAATCGACGGCCTGCACAAGGTGGAAAGCGCCATTTATGGCTTGCAGAAGTCCTTGCGTCATGCGGCATCCGCTTCGCAGGCTTCCGGCACGCTGCGTCCCTCCACCGCGCCGATTGAGGAAAAACCGGGGGAGAAGGCTTCAGGTCCCGCGCCCGAAGAGGCGAAGGTTGCGCCGGCCGCGACGACCGGAAAAACCGGCGCGGAAAAGTCGCGGCCCGCCGCGGGCGGTGGCGCGCCGCCGCGGCCGGCGGAGAAAAGGGAACCGCCCGCTCCGGGTGCATCCATGGAAGGCGGCGTGGCCGCCGTGGGACAACAGAAAGAGGTGCCGCCACCGCGGCCGAAAGAGCGGGAACCGGTCGCGGCGCCGCCGGTGCGCGAAAGTGCGGTGGATATGGCGCCGCCCGCGCCACCCGCGCCGAAGATGCAAGAGGAGCCGTCCGAGCCGCCGGCCGCCGAAGCCTCCGCCTCGCGGGAGCCGCAGGATCTGGCGGCCGGAAAGAGCGCCACCGGGGAAAAGGAAACCGGCGGTGAAAAGCCTCCCGCGGAAGAGGAGAAGGCGTTTCTCTATATCGTGCGCGAGGAAACGGTGCGCGGGCGGCGGGCGCGCGTGCTCTCCGATGGCACCATCGAGGCGGAGCTGGACGACGGCTGGCTGCGCTTCGAGAACATGGATCACCTGAACGAATATCTCGACGCCCTGGAAGAGCTGCGCAAGAAGGGCATGATCTGAACATGGCGCCTTGCCTGGCGATATGATTCCCACTTGCGTCATTGCCTTCGCTGCGCCATACCGGCGGCGAGGCCAACCCGACTGCTTACCTGCATTCGTAGGCAGCGACTGAGCAGGAGATCGTCCACATGTCCCGCATCACCATCACCTTTCCCGACGGCGCGAGCAGGGAATACGAGGCCGGCATCAGCGGCGAGGAGCTGGCGAAGTCCATCTCGAAGTCGCTGGCCAAGAAGGCCATGGCCATCGAGGTCGACGGCGAGCTGCGCGACCTTGCCGATCCCATTGAGCACGACGCGACGGTGCGCATCATCACCCGCGACGATGAAGAGGCGCTGGAGCTGATCCGGCACGACGCCGCGCACGTGATGGCGCAGGCGGTGCAGGAGCTGTATCCGGGCACGCAGGTGACCATCGGCCCGGTCATCGAGAACGGCTTCTATTACGACTTCTTCCGCAACGAGCCGTTCACGCCGGAAGACCTGCCGAAGATCGAGAAGAAGATGAAGGAGATCGTCGCGCGCAACCTGCCGTTTCGCAAGGAGGTGGTGAGTCGCGACGAGGGCATCGAGCGCT
>JALVFB010000339.1 GCA_027030295.1 Hyphomicrobiales bacterium | reverse complement strand
AAGTGGGGGCGCGGGGCGGTGGGTGGTTCTTTATGCATCTTGGTATCAGACCAGAGAAGGCCAAGATGAAGCATTCGGGCCGGAGGCCGGAATCGACTTCGGAGACACCCCTGTTCCCGGATGCGGAACAAAAGCAAAAAGGCCGCAAGATGTTGACCAGAAAGCCGGGGTGACGAGACGGGAAATGCCCTACCGCCTCAGATTCTCCAGCAGCAGCCGCGCGCCGGTGTCGGAACGCCGCTCCAGCGCCTTCAGACCACCCGCGGCATAGGCGCCGAGGGCCGAGAGCAGCTCCTTCAACTGCGCCGCGGAGCCTTCGTCGAAGCGACAATGCGCGCCGCCGGTAATCCGCGCGATTTCCGAAAACGCCGCCGTGGCTGCCGGGTCGCGCCCTTCCTGGAACATGAACACCTGCACGCCCAACAGCGCGATTTCTCCCGCCTTCCGCGCCAGCTCATCGACATTCTCCTCGCAGGCGTCGCCAATATGCACCGCCGCGGTCACCGGCCCTTGTGCGGCCTGCTTGCGGATGTGTCCCAACACGCGGCCGATCTGCGTATAACCCCCACGGCAGTCGATGCGGCCCATCAGTTCGGCCAGCCGGCGCGGATCGTCCACCCAGCGCGACGCCCGGCATTCGTCGAAGCCGCGATAATAGACGAGCTGCACGGAAAGCCCGCCCAGTTCCGCAGCCGCGTGAAACATTTCCGCCTGCAGATGCTGCGCTCTGTCCCAGGTGGGCTGGCGGCTCATGGTGGCGTCCAGGGAGAAGATCATTCGCCCGCCGCCGACCGTGGCCCTGGAACCTCCTGGCGTCAGCCGCGCCCGACGCAGAAAACGCTCCACCTCGTCCTTGCCTGAAGTGGCGATTTTACCACGGCTGGCGGGTGTCTTCCCGGACATCTCGTCACCTCCCATTTGCCGAAAATTTGTGCAAAATACGGGCACCGCACTCACAGGGGAGAATCGAAGCATGAAAAGCACGAAAATCGCCCGCACCCTGGACGAATTGCGTCTGCATGCCGATGCCTGGCGCGATCTCGGCTACACCATCGCGCTGGTGCCGACCATGGGGGCGCTGCACGAGGGGCACCTGAAGCTCGTCGAAACGGCGAAGCGAGAAGCCGACGCCGTCATCGTCTCCATTTTCGTCAACCCGCTGCAATTCGGCAAGGGGGAGGATTTCGACCGTTATCCACGCACAGAAGAGAAAGACCTGAAAAAGCTGCGCGCGGCCGGGGTGGATCTCGCCTGGTTCCCAACGGTGGAGGAGATGTATCCTGAAGGTTTCTGCACCACCGTGCATGTGGAAGGCCCGGCGAAAGCGGGGCTGGAAGACGCTCACCGGCCCGGGCATTTCGATGGCGTGGCCACGGTGGTGGCCAAGCTGTTCATCGCTTCCGGCTGCCACGTGGCCACGTTCGGCGAAAAGGACTATCAGCAGCTGCAAGTGGTGCGCCGCATGACCCGCGACCTGAACCTGCCGGTGACCATCATCCCCGTGCCCACGGTGCGCGAGGAAAGCGGGCTGGCGCTTTCCTCGCGCAACGCCTATCTCGAACCCGGCCAGCGGGAAACGGCGGCGCTGATCCATGCCGAGCTTCGGCGCGCGGCGGAACGGCTCAAACAGGGCGTTTCGGCCGAGGCGGTGGCCTTCGACGGACGACAGGCGTTGACCGAGGCGGGGTTCGACGTGGACTACTTCGCCGTGCGCAACGCCGAAACGCTGCAACCGGTGAAGGATCAGCGGGCCGAACCCTTGCGCATTCTGGTCGCGGCGCGGCTGGGCGACGTGCGGCTCATCGACAATATCGCGGCCTGATGCGCCCGGCATGACGGCCGCGGCGCGGGTGCG
>JALVFB010000338.1 GCA_027030295.1 Hyphomicrobiales bacterium | reverse complement strand
GCAGGCCATCGCGGCGGATATCCGCGAGGTCTATGCCGAGGCCAAGGCGCTGGGCTTCGACACCAGGGTAATGCGCAAGGTCATCGCCATGCGCAAGAAGGATCCGCAGGAGCGCGAGGAGGAAGAGGCCATGCTGGCGCTCTACCTGCAGGCGCTGGGCATGCTGCCGGACGTGGATTGACTGGCGGCACGCGTGTTCAGTCCCGCAACAGCCTTTCGGCATAGGCACGCAGGGCGGGGGCGGTTTCCGCATCCGCAAGGCCAAAGGCGAAGTTGGCCAGGAGGAAGCCCAGCTTTACGCCGCAGTCGAAGGTTTCGCCGGTGAAGCGCCAGGCATGGTAGGGCGCGCCGGCGGTCAGCGCCCGCTGCATGGCATCCGTGATCTGTATCTCGCCACCGGCGCCGGGCGTGGTCTGCGCCAGGTGGTCGAAGATGTCCGGCTGCAGGATGTAGCGGCCGGAGATGATGAGATTGGAGGGCGCTTCCTCCACCGGCGGCTTTTCCACCATGGCGGTGATGCGCAGGGCCTCCGGCGCGTTCTCGTCCAGCGCCACCACGCCGTAGCGATGCACTTCCTCGCGCGGCACCTCCTCCACCGCGATGATGTTGCCGCCGGTTTGTGCGTAGCGATCCATCATGCCGGTCAGGCACCCCGGCTCGGCGCGCATCAGCATGTCCGGCAGCAGCACGGCGAAGGGTTCATCCCCCACCACCGCCGCCGCGCAGGCGATGGCGTGTCCCAGCCCTTTCGGCGCGTCCTGGCGCACGTAGATGGCCTTGCCGGCGGGGATGGCGGCGGCGCGCACGGCCTTCAGGAGGTCGTCCTTGCCGCGCGCCGCCAGCGTCTGTTCCAGCTCCGGATGGGCGTCGAAATGATCGGCGATGGCCTCCTTGCCGCGGGCGGTGACGAAGATGAATTCCTCGATGCCCGCTTCCTTCGCCTCTTCCACCACCCATTGCAGCACCGGCCTGTCGAGCACCGGCACCAGCTCCTTGGGCACGGCTCTGGTGGCGGGCAGAAAGCGCGTGCCCAGCCCGGCCACGGGAAAGACGGCCTTGCGCACCGGTTTCGGCATGATGATTCCCCCAGCTATGCGTGAACGAATTGTTTACCCTGGTGCCGGCATCATGGGCCATAATGGATAATATCCGGTTTAGAGCGTGGTCAGGCGCAGCGACCGGGGCTGGAGGGTATGGACGATGGCGATACTGGTTACGGGTGGTGCGGGATATATCGGCTCGCACATGACGCATGCGCTGGCGGAGCGCGAGGAAGAGGTGATCGTTCTGGACAACCTCTCCACCGGCTTCGACTGGGCGGTGGCGCCGGCCGCCACCCTGCTGGTGGGAGACGTGGGCGACGCCGATCTGCTGGACATGATCTTCGCCACCCACGACATCGAGGCGGTGGTGCATTTCGCCGGTTCCATCGTGGTGCCGGAATCGGTGGAAAATCCGCTGAAGTATTACGCCAACAACACGGTCAACAGCCGCACGCTCATCGCGGCGGCGGTGAAGGCCGGGGTGAAGCACTTCATCTTTTCCTCCACCGCCGCGGTCTATGGCATTCCGCCGCACAGCCCGGCGGACGAGGAAACCCCGACCGCGCCGATCAACCCCTATGGCCGCTCCAAGCTGATGACCGAGTGGATGCTGCAGGACGTCGCCGCCGCCCATCCGCTGAGCTACGTGGCGTTGCGCTATTTCAACGTGGCCGGGGCCGATCCGAAGGGACGCACCGGGCAGTCCACGCCGGCGGCGACCCATCTCATCAAGGTGGCCTGCCAGACGGTGCTGGGCCAGCGCGAGAAGATGTTCATCTTCGGCGATGACTACGATACGCCGGACGGCACCTGCATCCGCGACTACATTCACGTGAGCGACCTCATCGCCGCCCATCTGGATGCGCTCGATTATCTGCGCAAGGGGGGCGAGAGCGCGGTGTTCAACTGCGGGTATGGCCATGGCCACTCCGTGCGCGAGGTCATCGACATGGTGAAGAAGGTTTCCGGCGTGGACTTTCCGGTGGAGATGGCGCCGCGCCGGGCGGGCGACCCGCCGGAGCTGGTGGCGGCGGCGGAGAAAATTCGCACGGCGCTGGGCTGGCGGCCGCAGTTCGACAACCTGGAGGAAATCGTGGCTTCGGCGCTGGCCTGGGAGCGGCATCTGCAACGGCGCAATCTGACCTCCGACAAGGTGGCCGAGGAAGTGGCGTGATGACGGGTCGGAAAGAGGAGCGATCCATGCGGCGAGGCGTGAAACTGACGCTGATGGCGCTGACCGGCTTCGTCTGCGGCGCGCTGGTGGTGTTCGGGCTGTTCGGCCCGCAGGCGCGGGCGAAAAGCGGCGGCATCGCGCCCCTGGCCAGCGTCGGCGCCTATCGGCAGTTCGTGGACGATTTCTGGCCACGGGCGCGGCGCGCCGGTATCTCGCGGCGCACCTACAAGCGCGCCTTTCGCATCATGAAGCCGGATGCGGATGTGTTGCGGCGACTGCACAGGCAGCCGGAGTTTCACCTCTCGGCCGATGACTATTTGCGCCAGCGGTTGACGGAAAAGCGCATCATGACCGGCGTGGCCATGCTGCGCCGCCACAAGGGGCTGTTGCGGCGGCTGCAACTGCGCCATGGCGTGGACAAGCACATCCTGCTCGCCATCTGGGGCATCGAGAGCAACTATGGCGCGCACACCGGCAGGCACGGGGTGATCCGGGCGTTGGCCACCCTGGCGGCCTTCGGCGGGCGCTACCGGCGCTATGGCCGCAAGCAGCTGCTGGCGGCGCTGAAAATCCTGCAGGCGGGCGACATCTCCGTGGCCGGCATGCGCGGCTCCTGGGCCGGCGCCATGGGCCAGACGCAGTTCATTCCCACCACCTATCTGGGCTATGCGGTGGATGCCGACGGCGATGGCCGGCGCGACATCTGGAACTCGGTGGCCGATGGTCTGGCCTCGGCGGCGAATTATCTGAAGCGGCGCGGCTGGCGGCGGGGGCGGCCGTGGGGCTGGGAAGTGCGGGCGCCGGCGCGCGCGCGGCGGCTGCTGGGGCGGCGCCATGCGCGCTCCGTGGCGGCGTGGGAGAAGCTGGGCGTGCGGCCGCGCCATGCGCGCGCCTTCTACGCCCGCCGGGAACGGGCCTGGCTGCTGCGTCTGCGGGGCAGCGGCCGGTATTTCCTCGTGACGGGCAATTTCCGCGCCTTGCTGGCCTACAACAACGCCAGGACCTATGGCGTGGCGGTGGGGCTGCTGGCCGACGCCATCGCGCGGGCCGCCAGCAGGCCGCTCGAGCGACCGGCCATGGTGTCCGCATCCGCGCCGGAAGCCACCGCCAGCATCTCGGCGCGCGAACGCGCGCGGCTGGAGGCGCTGGCCGCCGCCGCGGCCGCGGGGCTGCCGACCGCGCAGTGATAACCTGAGCCGACGAGAAGATTCCCCGCCTTGCACGCATCGCCGCACGGGGCTACATCTACAGGCCGGTGTCGGATTTTCAGCAGCGGGTGAATTGCCGTGACCAGCAATCCCTTCCTCTGGCTCGTCCTGACCGTGCTCGACATCTACCTGTGGATCATCATCGCCTGGGTGGTGGCGAGCTGGCTGGTGGCCTTCAACATCATCAACCCGCACAACCAGATCGTGCGCACCATCCTGCTGGCGCTGGCGCGGCTCACCGACCCGGTGATGCGGCCCATTCGCAAGGTGCTGCCGGATCTGGGCGGCATCGATCTCTCGCCGATGGTGGCCATCATCGGAATCATCTTCCTGCAGCGCCTCATCATTTGGCTCTATTTCAACTATCTCTCCTGACCCATGCGTGACGCAGCGGACAGTGCCACCGTTCCCTGGCGCCTTCTGCCCGAGGGCGTGGCCCTGCTGGTGCGGGCCACGCCGGGCGCGAAACGAGCGGATGTCGGCGGGGTGGTGGAAACGGCGGAAGGCCCGGCGCTGGCGGTGAAGATCACCGAGGTGGCGGAAAAGGGCCGCGCCAACAAGGCCATCGTGGCGCTGCTGGCCAGGGCGCTGAAAGTGCCGAAATCGGCCATTGCACTGAAACGCGGCGAAACGGCACGGCTGAAACGGTTCTTCATCGAGGGTGAGGCGCGGGCGCTGGCGGCGGCCTTGCGCAAGCTGACCGGGGAATGACGGAAGCATGAGCGGAGCACGGATCATCGACGGCAAGGCGCTGGCCGCGCAGGTGCAGGAAAAGGTGGCGGCGGCGGTGGCGCGTCTGCGGCTGGAGCACGACCTGGCGCCGGGGCTGGCGGTGGTGCTGGTGGGCGACGATCCGGCCTCGCGCGTCTATGTGCGCAACAAGGGCAAACGCACGACGGAAGCCGGCATGAAGTCGTTCGAATATCGCCTGCCGGCCGACACCAGCGAGGCGGCGCTGCTGGAGCGCATTCGCCTGCTCAACGAATCGCCCGATGTGCACGGCATTCTCGTGCAGTTGCCATTGCCGAAGCAGATCAATCCGGCGCGGGTGATCGACGCCATCGACCCGGACAAGGACGTGGACGGCTTTCACGTCATCAACGCAGGCCGCCTGGCGGTGGGCCAGCCGGGGCTGGTGCCGTGCACCCCATTGGGCTGCGTGCTGCTGGCGAAGCAGGCGCGGGAGAGTCTGGAGGGGCTGGAGGCGGTCATCATCGGGCGTTCGAACATCGTCGGCAAGCCGCTGGCGCAATTGCTGCTCAAGGAAAATTGCACCGTGACCATCGCGCACTCGCGCACCCGCGACCTGCCGGCGGTGGCGCGCCGGGCCGACGTGCTGGTGGCGGCGGTGGGGCGGCCGGAGCTGGTGCGTGGGGACTGGATCAAGCCGGGCGCGACGGTCATCGACGTCGGCATCAACCGGGTGGAAACGGAAGGCGGCAAGGCGAAGCTGGTGGGCGACGTGGCCTTCGAGGAGGCGAAAGAGGTGGCGGGCGCCATCACGCCGGTGCCTGGCGGCGTGGGGCCGATGACCATCGCCATGCTGCTGGTGAACACGGTGCAGGCGGCCTGCCGCCAGCGCGGCATCGATCTGCCGCGGGAGCTGGCGGATCTTGCCGGCGGCTGAGGAAGAAAGTTCCTGCATGCGTGCCATGCAGGGCGCGGGCCGGCATTGACACGTTCGGGGAGGCCATGCTTCCTGCCCCGGCCCGGCGGGTGAGCCGGGAATGAAGCATGGACGGGAGAGGCGACATGACCCGCGAAGGCGAGTCCGGGTTGCGACGGGAAATGACGGCGCTGCGGCTGCTGGCGCTGGAGCGCGCCCGCTCCCTGCCCGAGGAACGCCGGCAATTGCTGCAAGCGGCGATCCCGGTGCTCACGGTTCTGTTCGCGCGCTATCTGACGCATGACGTGCAGGCCCCGGAGTGGCCGGGGCGCGACCGGTTCGTCGTCTCGGGCGTGTTCCATCCGGCCATTTGCGCGCTGTTGCACCTTCTGGGACGCAATGGCAATGGCGGCGCCAATGGCGGCACTGGCGAGAGCGAGGGCGCGGAAGCGGGCGAAGGCGCGGCGCGCTCGTGCAGCCCCCAGGCCAGTGGGCTGGATCTGCCGATGCAACAGCCCGGCCATGGCATTGCCGCCGCCGTCGGCATGGCGCTCGCCACCCGGCGTTTGCGCGAGGCATACGGCGAGGGCATCGACCATGGCACCTATGCCCTCATCGATGACGTGGACGTGGAGCCGGGCGTGGCGCAGGAGGCCATCGCCATCGCCCCGCATCTCCTGCCGCATCGGCTCATCGTGCTGCACCTGACGCCGGCGCGCGGCGAGGACGAGGATGAAGGCCGCCGGCGTTGTCCGAATCACCTTGCCCGGTTCGCCGCCGCCGGCTGGCATGTGCAACAGGTGCGGGCGGATGACGTGGCGGGCATCGAAAAGGCGCTGGAACAGGCGGCGGATCAGGACGTGGCCACCTGGCAGGAACGGCGTCCGGCCTACATCGCGCTGGAATACGATCCCGTGGCCCTGCCCGATCCGGAGCGGCTGCGGGCCGACCTGGGCTGGCAGGCGTTGCCGGAAGGAGAGGTGCCGGAGGCGGAGCGCGATATATGGCGGCTGGCCGGTCTGCGCGGGCGCAAGGCCCACAAGGCCTGGAGCCAATGGCTGGAGGAGCTGGATGACAATCGTCGCGCGGCCCTGCTGCACCGGCTGGAAGCGGCGCCGCATGAAGGTTTCGTGGAGATGATGCGGGGGCTGCGGGGCGCCCTGTCGGAGGAGGCGCGGCCATGGAACCTGCAGGCGGTGGCGGTGGCGCTGGCCCGGGCCACGGCCGGGGTGCGCGAGGATGCGCTGACGCTGGCGGCCACCCATGGCGGCCTGCCCACCGCGGCCGATCTGCCCGGCATGGAGGAAACGGCGGCGACGCCGCCGGACATCGGTCTGCGGCCGGCGGCGCTCGCCGCCCTGCTGGCCGGGTTGGCGGCGCATGGCGGTTTCCTGCCCCTCGGTTTCACCCTGCGGCGACAATTGCCGGCCATGGCGCCGGTGCTGGAAGAGGCGGCGGCGGCGGGACTGCGGTTCGTGCTGGTGCTGCTTGATGCCGATGGGAAATGCATGCGCCCGGTGCAGACCCTGTTGCCCGATGGCGTGGACTGCCTGTGTCCGGCCGATGCGGTGGAGCTGGCCGAATGCTGGCAGGTGGCGCTGCAGCGGGCGGGTGGCCCGGCGGTGATCGTGCTGCCCGCCGGCGAGGCGGCGCCGTTGCGCACCACGCCGGAAAAGAACAACCTCGCCGCGCTGGGCGCCTATGAAATTCACGTGGCGGAGGATGCGCCGCAGGGCGTGGTGTTTGGCATGGGCGTGACATTGGCGGCGGCGGTGCGGGCCGCGCGGCGGCTGGAAACGGAAGATGTCGCCATCCGGGTGGTGTCCGTGCCGGCGCCGGAGCGCCTGCTGCGTCAGCCGCCGGAGCATGTGTCGCGTATCGTGGGCAATGAGGATATTCGTCTGTTGCTGTTGCAGCCGCCGGTGCCGGTGGTTTGCGATCTGCTGCGCCGGAGTGGCAATTTCATCGCGCCGTGCGATGAGGAAGGCCGCCGGCTGAGCGAAGAAGAGCTCACTTCGGCGGTGGTGCGGTACATTCGCGAGCGGCTGGCTGAACGGCAGACGGAGCCGGCGGCCGGAGAGGAAGAAACGGACGAATGATGCGCAAGGCAATCCGGCATGACCCGTGACAGGCAGGAAGACGCCCCGCTGGATGCGCGGACCATGCTGCTGGCGCCAGTGCCGGCGGAAACGCCGCTGGAACGGGCCGCGCGGTGCCTGAAGGCGCTGGCCGGCGGCGCGCCGCTGGCGGCCATCATCCTGCCGGCGGCGGAAGAGGGGACGACCCAAGGCTGGCGGGAAAGGCTGGCCGAAGAAGCGCGTGTCCTGTCCGTCGCCTGCCTGTTGAAGGACGATGTGGACGCCTGTGTGGCGCTCTCTGCCGACGGCGTGGTGCTGCATGACGCCACACCGGGACAGGTGCGCGAGGCGCGGGCGCGGTTGGGTGGCGACGGGATCATCGGCGTGTGCTGCCCCGCCCGCCGGCATGCGCTCATGGAGCTGGGCGAAGCCGGGGCCGACTGGCTGGGGGTGGATCAGCGGGTG
>JALVFB010000337.1 GCA_027030295.1 Hyphomicrobiales bacterium | reverse complement strand
ATGCCCGTGGCCGGCGGCGGGCGCTACGACGACATGCTGGAGAGCCTCGGCGGGCCGGCGGTGCCGGCGCTGGGCATGGCGCTCTCCATGCCGCGCCTGCAAGCGGCCATCACGGTGCACACCGGGGGAGCGGCGGCATGAGGCTGGTGCGACTTTCAATTCGTCATTGCCCGGCTTGTCCCGGCAATCCAGGGCGGCACGCCATGGTGCTTGCGGCCCTGGATCACCCGGACAAGCCGGGTGAAGACGGAAATGATCCTGTTCTGGCGGAACGGCCCGATGGCGATGAATGATGCGCACATGACGACGGTTCCGCCCGTGCTGGGCGTGCCGAGCAAGGGGCGGTTGATGGAAACCACCACCGAACTGCTGGCGCGCGCCGGGCTGGAGCTTGTGCGCACCGGGCAGGCGCGGGGCTACCGCGGCGCCCTGCGCGGACTGAAAAGCGCGACGGCGCTGGAGGTGGCCTTCCTCTCCGCCTCCGAGATCGCCCGGCACCTGATGGAGGGACGCATCGCGGCGGGCATTACCGGCGAGGACCTGCTGCAGGAAACGATGCCGGACGTGGATGCGGTGGTGAAAACACGCCTTGCGCTGGGCTTCGGCCACGCGGACGTCATCGTGGCGGTGCCGGAATGCTGGCTGGACGTGGCGCGCATGGGCGACCTCGAAGAGGTGGCGGCGGAATTTCATGCGCGACACAAGCGGCTGATGCGGGTGGCGACGAAATATTTGCGCCTGACGCGGCGGTTCTTCGCCGAGCATGGGGTGACGGCCTATCGCACCGTGCGCTCCGCCGGCGCCACGGAAGGCGCGCCGGCGGCCGGGCTGGCGGAGTTGATCGTGGACATCACCTCCACCGGCTCCACGTTGAAGGCCAACCGCCTGAAAGTGCTGGATGACGGCGTCATCCTGCGCTCCCAGGCCATGCTGGCCGTGCGCAATGAGGTGGCCGAAACCCCGGCGCTGGTCGAGCTATTGCAGCGCCTGCAAACCCCAAGAAAGGCTTGAGATGTTCGGCAACAAGTTGCGAAAGCTGCGCTACAAGCTGTTGCAGCGCCTGTTCGACTTCACCCTCGGTCGGCTGGAAAGCCGTCGAACATATTCTCCCGACATTCGCATCGTGGGCGATTCGCTGCAATTGGTGAAAAGGGTGCTGGAGCGGGAGCTTGAACGGCATTCCGGAGAGAAAAGCCCCCTGCTGCTGGACGTGGGCGGGCGCAAACGGGAACGGGCGTGGCTGGCGGAAGGCTATGACTACCGCGCCATGGACATCATTCCGCAAGATGAGCACGTGATCGTGGGCGACATTTGCCACTGCCCGGAAATCGCCGATGACACCTTCGATGTCGTGATGTCCTTCGACGTGTTCGAACACGTTCAGCGCCCCTGGGACGCGGCGGAAGAATGCGTGCGCATCCTCAAGCCGGGCGGCCTGATGATTCATCGCACCCTGTTCGCCTGGCGCTATCATCCGCATCCGATCGATTACTGGCGATATTCCGCCGAGGGCCTGGAATACCTGTTCAGCCGCACGGGGCGGATGGAAACCCTCGAGAAGGGATACGACCTGAAAATCCGGCGGCTGGACAAACGCGGCGAAATGGCGGACCTGCGCGACAAGCCGCCGCTCGATTACCTGGGCGGATTCCGCGAGAACTGGCGCACGCTGTATATCGGGCGCAAGAAGGAGGCCTGACGCCATGCGGCAGGTGTTCGCGGCGGATGCGCTGAACGGACGCAAGGCGCTGGTGTTCGGGGCGTCGCGCGGGCTGGGGCGGGCGGCGGCCGAGCAGCTGGCGGCGATGGGCGCGGAGGTGGCGCTGCTGTCGCGTTCGGCGGAACGGTTGGAGGCGGTGGCG
>JALVFB010000336.1 GCA_027030295.1 Hyphomicrobiales bacterium | reverse complement strand
CCTGTCGAAGGAGGCCTTCGAGAACGCGCTGGAGCAGGCGCGCGCCGCCGGCCTGGTGGGCCGCAACAGCATCAACGAGGGCGGCCTGCTGGTGCTTGAGGCGGTGGAGAAAATGTCGCCGAAGGGCGAGCGGGCCTTTGCGGCCTGACGGCCTGTCAAGGTGCGACAAGCGGCGGCGCATCAGCCCTGATGCGCCGCCCTATTTCCGACATGAAAGGCCACCCACCGCCCCGCGCCCCCACTTGGGCCCCCAAATTATGAAAAACAAGGGCTTGGGTGGGGGCGCGGGGCGGTTTCACCGGCCAATTCTCACGCAGTCCGGGTATTGCGCCACGTCAGTCGATAGTGCACCAGCACGTCGGCGCCGAGGATGAGGAACAGCAGCATGCCCTGAAGCGCCTGGGCCACCTTCGCCGGCATGCCCAGCGCCAGCTGCGCCGATTCGCCACCGAGATAGGTGAGCGCCAGCAGGAAGGCGGAAAACAGCACGCCCCACGGCGAAAGCCGACCCAGCACGGCGACGATGATGGCGGCGAAGCCATAGCCCGGCGAGATGGAAGGTTGCAGGTGGCCGATGGCGCCGGCCACCTCGCCGATGCCCGCCAGCCCGGCCAGGGCGCCGGAGATGAGCATCACCCACATGGTGATGGCGGCCTCGGAAAAACCACCGAAGCGCGCCGCGCGCGGCGAGGTGCCCTGCACGCGCACGGCGAAGCCGAAACGGGTGCGGGACAACACCAGCCACAGGGCGACGACCGACAGCAGCGCCAGCACCAACCCCAGGTGCACCCGCCCCGAAAGGGTGGGCAGCACGTGCCAACCCTCGAAGGCCACGGACTTCGGGAAATTGAAGCCCATGGGATCGCGCCACGGGCCACGCACCAGCCAGTCCAGAAACAGCCCGGCCACATAGACCAGCATCAGGGAGGTGAGAATCTCATTGGTGTTGAAGCGGTTTTTCAGAAATGCCGGTATCGCCGCCCAGGCCGCGCCACCGGCCATGGCCAGCAGCAGCATGGCCACCATGGCCAGCGGATCGTTCCAGCCGGGCAGGAGAATGGGAATGGCCGAACCGGCGATCGCTCCCATGACGAGCTGGCCCTCGGCGCCGATGTTCCACACGTTGGCGCGGTAGGCCAGCGCCAGGCCGACGCCGATGAGCAACAGGGGCGTGGCCTTCACCGCCAGCTCCTCCAGTGACCAGGCGGAGGTGAGCGGCTCGATGAAATAGACGTATAGCGCCGTCAGCGGCGGATGACCCAGCGCCGCGAACAGGATGGCGCTGAGCACGAGCGCCAGGGCCAGCGCCAGCAGCGGCGCGGCCACGCTCCACAACCGCGACGGCGCGGGGCGGCGCTCCAGCCGAAGCCCGATGGTCATGGCCGCGCCCTCCCCCGTTGCGTCGCGCCGTTGCGCCGCTCGTGGGCGCCGGCCATGAGCAGGCCCAGCTCCTCGCGGCTCACTTCATCGGCCGGCTTCGCTTCCGACAGCTCGCCGCGCGAAATGACGGCGATACGGTCGGCGACCTCGAAGATCTCGTCCAGATCCTGCGAAATGACCAGCACCCCGGCGCCTGCGCGCGCCAGGTCGATGAGCTGCTGCCTGATGAGCGCCGCCGCGCCGGCGTCCACGCCCCAGGTGGGCTGGTTCACCACCAGCACATCGGGCCGCCTGTCCAGCTCGCGGCCCATGATGAATTTTTGCAGGTTGCCGCCGGAAAGCGTCGCCGCGCGCCGGCCCGGCTCGGCATTGCGCACGTCGTATTCGGCGATCACCCGGCTGGTGACGGCGCGCGCCGCGTCGTAGTCGATGAAACGGTGGCGGATGAACTCCGAATCCACCGCATGGCGGGTCAGCAGCAG
>JALVFB010000335.1 GCA_027030295.1 Hyphomicrobiales bacterium | reverse complement strand
GCGCCGGTGGGCGAGGACGGCAAGCCGGCGTGGAAGCTCTCGGTGAACGACTTCGTCATCAAGGCCTGGGCGCTGGCGCTGAAGAAGGTGCCGGAGGCCAACGTCACCTGGACGCAGCGCGGCATGCTGCATCATCATCAGGTGGACGTGGCGGTGGCCGTGGCCATCGAGGGCGGGCTGATCACCCCCATCATCCGCGCCGCCGAAACGCTCGACCTGCCCACCATCTCCGCCACCATGAAGGATCTGGCCACCCGCGCCCGCGCGCGCCGGCTGAAGCCGGAGGAATACCAGGGCGGCACCACCAGCATCTCGAATCTGGGCATGTTCGGCATCGACCAGTTCGCCGCCGTCATCAACCCGCCGCAGGCGACCATTCTCGCCGTAGGCCAGGGCGCGCCGCGGGTGGTGGCCGAGAACGGCCAGCCGGTGGTGCGCACGGTCATGACGGCCACCCTGTCGGCGGATCACCGCGCGGTGGACGGCGCGGTGGCGGCGCAGGCGCTCACCGCCTTCCGCCGCTACATCGAGGAACCGGCGCTGCTGCTGGCGGGGTTTTGAGAGTTTCCGAAAAGAAAGTGGAGGGGGAAAACGAGCCACATAGCACAACCGTCATCCCCGGGCTTGTCCCGGGGATCCAGGGTGAAAGACGGCAGGCATGCAACTTTCTCTAGCGCTGGTGATTTTCTCACGCTTGTCGTCTGTCTCCCTGGATTGCCGGCACGAGGCCGGCAATGACGAGGAGTGTGAAGCTACTCCTTGCGCAAGCAAAACAGCATGTTGCTGTCCCTGAAAGGAAAACACGGAGCCAGACAATGGCCGACAACACGTTCGATCTCATCGTGCTGGGTGCGGGGCCGGGGGGCTACGTGGCGGCCATTCGCGCCGCGCAGCTGGGGATGAAAACCGCCATCGTGGAAGCGAAACACCTCGGCGGCATCTGCCTGAACTGGGGCTGCATCCCCACCAAGGCGCTGCTGCGCTCAGGCGAAGTGCTGCGCCTGATGCGCGAGGCGAAGAGCTTCGGCCTGAAGCCCGTGGAGCCAGCCTTCGATTTTGCCGCCATCATCAAGCGCTCGCGGCAGGTTTCGGCGCGTCTGTCGAAAGGCGTGGCGCACCTGATGAAGAAGAACAAGATCACCGTCATCGAGGGCCGTGGCCGCCTGCTGGGCCGTGGCAAGCTGGCGGTGGAAAAGGACGGCAAGGCTGTCGGCGAGTTTTCGGCGAAGCACATCATCGTGGCCACCGGTGCCCGCCCGCGCGCCCTGCCCGGTCTGGAGCCGGACGGCAGGCTGGTGTGGAGCTACTTCGAGGCGCTCAACCCCGACCGCCTGCCGCGCTCGCTGCTGGTCATCGGGTCGGGCGCCATCGGCATGGAGTTCGCCGATTTCTACCACGCGCTGGGCGGGGAAGTGACGGTGGTGGAAATCGCCCCGCGCATCCTGCCGGCGGAGGACGCGGAAGTCTCCGAGTTCGTGCGCAAGGTCATGGCGAAACGCGGCATCCGCTTCCTGCTGGGGGCGAAGGTGGCGAAGCTCAACAAGGGCGCGGAAACCATCACCGCCACCGTCGAGACGAAGGACGGCGCGGAAGAAATCACCGTGGAGCGCGTGCTGGCGGCCACCGGCGTGGTGGCGAACGTGGAGAACATCGGGCTGGAAGAGGCCGGCGTGAAGGTGAAGGACGGCGTCATCGCCGTCGATGAATGGCAGCGCACGTCAGCCCCCGGCGTGTATGCCATCGGCGACGTGGCGGGCGCGCCCATGCTGGCGCACAAGGCGAGCCACGAGGCGGTCATCTGCGTGGAGAAGATCGCAGGCGTCAAGGGCGTGCACCCGCTGAACAAGGCGCAAATCCCGGCC
>JALVFB010000334.1 GCA_027030295.1 Hyphomicrobiales bacterium | reverse complement strand
GCGCTCGGCGGAGGAAGCCAAGACCTACGTGGGCAAGCTGCGCACGATTCTGCGCTATCTCGGCACCTGCGACGGCAACATGGAGCAGGGATCCTTGCGCGCGGACATCAACGTCTCGGTGCGCCGCCCGGGCGGGCCATTCGGCACCCGCTGCGAGATCAAGAACGTCAACTCCATCCGCTTCATCGGCCAGGCCATCGAATACGAGGCGCAGCGCCAGATCGACATCCTGGAGGCCGGCGGCACGGTGGATCAGGAAACCCGCCTGTTCGATGCGCGCAAGGGCGAGACGCGCTCCATGCGCTCCAAGGAAGAGGCGCACGACTATCGCTATTTTCCCGATCCCGACCTGCTGCCGCTGGAGCTGGAGGAAGCATGGGTGGAGAAGATCCGCGCCAGCCTGCCGGAGCTGCCGGACGCCAAGAAGGCCCGCTTCATCGAGGAATACGGGCTGACGCCCTATGACGCCTCGGTGCTGGTGGCGGACAAGGCTTCCGCCGACTACTTCGAGCAGGTGGCGAAGGGCCGCGACGGCAAGGCGGCGGCCAACTGGGTCATCAACGAGCTGTTCGGACGGCTGCGCAAGGAGGGCCTGGCCATCGAGCAAAGCCCGGTGAGCGCCGGGCAACTGGGCAAGATCATCGACCTCATCAAGGCCGGCGACATTTCCGGCAAGATCGCCAAGGAGCTGTTCGACATCGTGTGGACGGAAGGCGGTGACCCGGAGCGCATCGTGGAAGAGCGCGGCATGAAACAGGTCACCGACATGGGGGCCATCGAGAAGGTGGTGGACGAGATTCTCGCCGCCAATCCGGACAAGGTGGAACAGGCGAAGGCCAAGCCCAACCTGATCGGGTGGTTCGTCGGCCAGGTGATGAAGGCCACGCAGGGCAAGGCGAACCCGAAGGCCGTCAACGAACTGCTGCGCAAGAAGATCGGCGGGGCGTGAGGCCGCCGCGCCGGACGTGGGCGGACGGAAGGGGCGGAGGGGAATTCCTCAGCCGTCTCCCTGCCCTTTCAGTTCGGCGATGAGATTGCGGGCGAAGGCGCTCAGCCCCTGGCGGCGTTCGCGTTTCAGGTGCTCGGCGCGCAAGATGGCGCGAATGTCGGCCAGCGCCTCTTCCAGCACGTCGTTGACCACCACATACTGATATTCCGCCCAGTGGGCGATTTCGCCGGCCGCGCCAGCCATGCGCTTCCTGATCACCTCTTGCGGGTCCTGCGCCCGCTTGCGCAAACGGTAGGCCAGCTCGTGGCCCGACGGCGGCAGCAGGAAGATGGTCACCACGTCGCAGCGCAGGGCCTCGACGATCTGCTGCGCGCCCTGCCAGTCCACGTCGAAGAGCACGTCGTGGCCGTTTTCGAAGGCTTCCTCCACCTTCCGGCGCGGCGTGCCGTAATAGTTGCCGAACACCTCCGCCCATTCCAGCAGGCCGCCGGTGTCGCGCAGGCGAAAGAACTCGTCCTCGTCGATGAAATGATAGTCGCGGCCGTCCACCTCGCCGGGGCGTGGCGGACGGGTGGTGACGGACACCGACATGACCACATGCGGCTCGCTCTCCAGCAGCATGCGCGAGAGCGTCGTCTTGCCGGCGCCGGAGGGCGAGGAAATGATCAGCCCCAGGCCGCGGCGCTTCAGTTCCACCCGTTTTTCCATCCCCCGCTCCCTGCAAAGAAGCCCATGCGCCCTCTTGCCAGAAGGCAGGCCCGGGATTCAAGGAAAAAGAAACCTGGAAAGGAACCGGTCCGATGGGAGCGAATGTGGCTTCCGGGCGGAACGAGACATTTCGCCATTCAGCCCGGATGTTTCTTCTCGCGCCAGTGGAAGGGGCCGGCGCGCTCATACAACCAGTAATATTGCGTGACCATC